>NYYB01000030.1 GCA_002685755.1 Nitrospinota bacterium | reverse complement strand
AAAATGGGTATGAATTGTGGCTAAAATGCTGCGATAACACAAAATCGGGGGAAGTTAGGCGGTTTTTAGAGGTTCCCAATATTTTAAAAGGATTGAATCGAGGAGTCGTCTCCCGAATCCCCCCGAAGAGTGGGAGATTCGGAGGATTTTATCCCCTGGCGGCCTTGCGCCAATCCGGGGGGGCGGATACCATCGCCTCAAATTTTATGTCCTTTTTTTAGCGCGGCGGCCCGTCAGGGCTATCTGCGCGGTCTATTCTTGTGAAAGGAGTTTCCCCATGGATTTTCGCCTCACCGACGAGCAGATAGCTCTCCAAAAGTTGGCGCATGACTTCGCCGAGCGGGAGATTCGGCCCATCGCCCACGAGCAGGAGAAAATCGCCGATCCAGCCCTGCGCTTTCCCTGGGAGGTGGTGGAGAAGGGGAGCCGCCTGGGACTCCGGACCCTCGCTCTTCCCGAGGAGATGGGCGGCGCCGGAGCGGATGTCCTGACCCTGTGCCTGGTCGGTGAGGAACTCGCCTGGGGCGATTTGGGGATTGCCGTCACCTTCGATCAGACCTGGAAGATTTCGCATTTCCTCCATCGCTTGGCGAATGACGAACAGCGCGCCCGGTATTTGCCCGCGTTTCTTGAGGACCATCGCTTTCACCTCGCCGTCGGCTCGACGGAGCCAAACGCCGGATCAGACAATATCGTTCCCTACAACAGCCCCGACGCCGGGATGCGGACCACCGCCGTTCGCGACGGCGATCACTGGGTGGTCAACGGCATGAAGCATTTCATCAGTAACGGCGGCGCCGCCAAGCTGTATTTCATTTTGTTCCGCACCGACACAACGAAGGGCGTCAACGAGGGAGTGACGTTGTTCATCGTCACGCCCGACATGGAAGGTTTTACGTACGGACGCGTTCACGAAAAGATGGGCCAACGCCTTTCGCAGAACGCCGAGTTGATATTCGAGAATTGCCGCGTCCCAGACGCCAACCGAGTGACCAAGGTGAACGGGGCGATGGAGGAACGCAAGCGATTCGTGCGCGGCTCGAATATCGAGGCTGCGGCCACCGTATTGGGAACGGCGCGGGCCGCCTACGAGGAGGCGCTGGAGTATGCGCGGAACCGGGTGCAGGGCGGGAAGCCGATTATCGACCATCAGGCGGTCGGATTTTTGCTCGCCGACTGCTTTGCGGACTACGAAGCCTCGCGCCGTCTTCTTCACTACGCGGCCTGGACAGCGAATCAGGACGATCTCTATGATCCGAAGATTGGTTTCATGACCAAGTGTTTTGTTTCGGAGGCGTCCTTCAGGATCGCCACACGAGCGCTCGAGGTGTGGGGGGGCATGGGCTACATGACGGAGGCGCCGATGGAAAAATACCTGCGCGATGCGACAAGCTTCCTTCACTCGGACGGAACGAATCAGGCCATGCGGATTCGGACCATGCCTTTCCTTTAGAGGAGATTTTTTGAGCGATGCCGAAATTGAAAATCAGGGCCGTCGAGGCGGTGCCGATGCCCTTGCCGCTCGATAAGCCGATCGGAAGCGCGCTCGGCACCTATACGCATGTCGATTTCGCCGTGGTGACCGTCCACACCGAGGGCGGGCCAAGCGGAACCGGATTTTCGATGGGCCTCGGCGGGGCCGCCACCTCCGCCATCGTCCCTTACATCGAAAACGAGTTGGCTCCGTTGGCCATTGGGCAGGATGCCCTGGCGCCCGAAGCGTTCTGGCAGCGCCTATGGGGGCCGAACAAGGCGCGCATGCGGGGCGGGTTGGGGGTGTGGGCCCTATCGGCGCTGGATATCGCTTGCTGGGATATCGTGGGCAAGGCGGCGGGCCTACCGCTACACCGCCTTCTAGGCGGCTTCAGGGACGATGTTCCCGTCTACGCGAGCGGGGGATGGCACACCCTGAGCGATGCAGAACTGGTCGCCGAGGCGGAGGATTTCGCCTCCCGCGGGTTCAGCGCATATAAATTCAAGATCGGAACTAATCGGGACGAGGAGCGGACGGCGCTCCTTCGGCAAGAGCTGGGCGAGGATTTTACCTTGTTCGCCGATGCGAACCAGAAATTCAACGTGCGCGAGGCGATCGAGGTCTCCTGCATGCTGGCCGAATACGGCGTCGCCTGGTTCGAGGAGCCCGTCCTCGCCGACTCGATCGACGATCTGGCCGAGGTGGCCGAGAAGAGCATGGTTCCGGTCGGGGCGGGAGAGAATCATTATATGCGCTGGGGCTTTAGGGAGCTGTGCGAGCGCCGGGCGGTGGACTATCTTCAGCCCGATGTCTGCCGCTGCGGCGGTGTCACCGAGTTCATGAAGGTGGCCCACCTGGCGGATGCCTTCAATATTTCACTGAGCAGTCACCTCGTCCACGAAGTTTCGATCAGTCTCGTCGGTGCCACCCCGCGGGGGTATATGGTGGAGTTCATGGAGCTGATTCCGGCGGGATCGCTCACCCGAGAGTTCGTGGCCAAGGACGGTATGATGCGGGTGCCCGACGCGTCGGGCCACGGCGTCGAGTTCACCCCGGAGGCGATCAAGAAATTCTCTTCTTCGTAATTAACAGATAAGTAGCCGGCCTTCGCCGGGGGAGGCTTCTTCTCCGGCGGGCCGCGCCGAATAACCTGAGGAGACAAAATGACCAGGCTTTTGACATACGACTACAGGGGGGTTCCACGCGTCGGCATCTATGTCGGTGAGAAGATAGGACATATCGCCCGGCTCTCGGGGCTGATTGGAGACGGCAGCTTGAATCCGGCCTCGATGGTCGAGCTTATCGAAAACTGGGGGGAGCTGGGCCCGAAGGTACGCGCGCTCGCCGCCGAGGCCGAGAAGAAGGCGGCTGATTTAAGTGAGGTTCTGGTGGACGCCGACGAGGTGAAGTTCATGGCGTCAGTGCCCAGCCCGGGGAAAAATGTCCTCTGCATGGGCCTCAACTATAAGGACCATGTGGCCGAAGGGCTCCAGGCCAAGGACGTTAAAACGGACAAGGTCGAGCTCGACCAGCCGATTTTCTTCACCAAGGCGCCCTCTACCCTCATTGGCCACGGGGCTGGGATTCCGAGGCACAACTGCTCGGAGAAGTACGACTACGAGGCCGAGATCGCCGTCATCATCGGACGGCGCGGGATCAATATTCCCAGAGATGAAGTCTACGATCACATTTTCGGCTACTGCTGCGCCAACGATATCTCCGCCCGGGACATCCAGCGGAGACATAAACAGATTTTCAAGGGAAAAACCCTCGACGATTCCTGCCCGCTCGGCCCTTATATCGTTCCCCGTGAAGATTACGGGGATCCGATGAACATGACAGTGAAAAGCTGGGTGAACGGCGATCTCAGGCAGGACTCCTCCACCGCGAACATGATCCACGACATTCCGGCGATGATTTCCTCGCTCTCCGAAGGCTTTACGCTCGAGCCGGGCGACATCTTCCTGACCGGGACGCCGTCGGGCGTGGGCTACGCGCGGGAGGTGCCCTCGTTCCTCCAGCCGGGGGATGTGGTCGAGGTCGAGGTCGAGGGTCTCGGGCGTCTCGTTAACTCGATTGTCGAGGCGTAGGGCAGCAGGATAATAGGCCAGTCACCTGAGAATGGAGACAACCGATGACGGATGATGAAAAATTCTACCCCCCGGCGATAAAGCGCGGCGACGCTCAATACGGCGAGGGGTATTCGGAAGCGCTTTTCGAGCGTCTCAACAATCTTGATCCCGGATTTTCGATGATCTTCCAGCGCAGCGTCCACGGAGGGCTCTACGACCGCGACGTTATCGATCACAAAACCCGCGAGCTGTGCGCCATCGCCGCTCTTTGCGTGACGGGAATGTTCAACCAGCTCCGGGCGCACTTTTCGGCGGCGGCCAGCTATGGCGCCACCGACAGGGAGATTTTAGAGGTCATCGTCCAGATGTTCACCTATGTCGGAGCCCCCGCCGTGCTCGAAAGCATCAAGGTCTATGAGGAGTGGATCGCTCAGGGCCGGACGATGTCGGGCTTCGGATCGGAGGAATAGCCGATCATGCTGGGCGCCGCCGCCCGGCCGGGGAGACTCGAAGGCCGCGCCGCGCTGGTCACCGGCGCCGGCGGGTCGATCGGACGGGGGATTGCCCGGTGCCTCGCCGAGGAGGGCGCTTCCCTCGCGTTGGCGGATATATCTCCTGAAGATGCGGACACCTGCCGGGAGGAGTTGGAGGCCGCCGGCGCGAAGGCGGTCGCCCTTCCTCTCGATGTCACCGATGCCGACGATTGCGAGGCCACCGTCGCACGGAGCCGGGAAGAGTTGGGCGGCCTCGATATTTTGGTGAACAACGCGGGCGTGATCGGCGGGCCTGATTTCAAGCTGGGCCTCCCGCTCTCGGATATCACGAGCGAGGATTGGGACGCCGCCTACGAGGTGAACGTCAAAGGCGTTTTCCATTTGTGCCGGGCGGCGCTACCCGGCATGCAAGAGGCGAAATGGGGGCGGATCGTTAACATCTCCTCTCGCGCGGGCCGGCAGGGTACCGAGGCCATTGCGCACTATAGCGCGTCCAAGGCGGCGGTCATCAATTTCACCCAGGCNCTCGCCCGGGAAGCCGCCCGNGATGGCATCACCGCCAACGCCGTTTGTCCGGGCCTGATTTGGAGCCCCTTGTGGCGGAAACTGGCCCCGCTCTACGGCGAAAAAATCCCCCACCTCAAGGGAATGACGCCCCGCGAGGTCTTTGACTATTTCGTCGGTTTGACGCCCTTGGGGCGGGAGCAGACCCCCGAGGACATCGGTAGGGTGGCCGCTTTCCTGGCGAGCGAGGATGCGTGTACCATCACCGGACAGGCGATTCTCGTCGATTCGGGGGCTGTGATGGGGTGAATTTCTCCGGAACAGATGACAAATCAGTCTTTTAGGCCTAAGTTATTGACAAGATTAGCGCTCCGGTGTTAATGTATCAGCTACTGTGCATTTTTGGGAGGAATTTCCAAGGGGGGATTTTTCCCGAGTTTCGGTGCACCCATTTATTTGTAGGCGGCTGGGTGGTGGAATTTCGTTTCTGGGGAACTTGGTTTGGCCGGTAAGAAATATACCGTCATCATCATACCGGATGAAACAAGCGGGACCCGCCGCTTCGGCGTCGCTCGCCGAACGATATGGGTCTCGACCCTTTGCGTTCTCCTTCTCTTCGGAATCAGCGTTTTTCTCGTTAAAGACCGCGTTACCCTCGAAAATAAAATTTCCCGCCTCGAGCCGCTTCATGAGCGCTCGGTGGCCCAGCGAAAGTTTCTCGAGCGCTTCGGCGCCCGGCTCAACGAACTCGATGGAAGGTTGTCCGCCCTGCGGAAATCCGAGGACCAGCTTCGTATCATGGCTTCGGTGAAGCCGCGGGGTCTGCGCAACGACCTGGGCCTCGGCGGAGTGAACAAGGACGAACAGGACGTGAGTTTCGGCGGCCTCTCTCCCTCCGGTCGCCGCTTCGTCACGCGGTTGAACCGCCAGTTCCTCGACCTCGGGCAAAGATTCTCTTCTCAAAAGAGCGCCTTTGAAGCGCTGGTCAATATTTTCAAGGAAAAGAAAGTGGTTCTCGCGCATACGCCCTCGATACTGCCTGCGAGAGGATGGCTCACATCCGGTTTCGGCCGCCGGCGTTCGCCGTTCACCAACCGGATGCAATTTCATTCCGGAATCGATATCGTTTCCCGGCAGGGAACACCTATCATGGCTCCCGCCGACGGCTTGGTGATCAAGGCCAAGCGGGAAGGCGGATACGGAAACGTCCTTGAAATCAGGCATATGCAGGGCATCGTCACCCGCTATGCCCATAACAAGAAAAACTTGGTCCGGGCGGGAATGCGCGTCAAGCGCGGCAGCATCATCGCCCAAGTGGGGAGCACCGGCCGATCTACGGGCCCCCACCTTCACTATGAAGTCCACCTGAACGGAGTCGCGGTGAACCCGATGCTCTATATCGTAGACACACCGGTAGCGCGAAGGTAATAAATTTTCCGCCGACATCTTTTTTTTAGCTATCATCTCTCGCGGTAGGTTAACGGTTTTCGGTGCGGGGGCGGTCACCGCCCCTCTTTAGGGTTCCTTTATCGGAGTACGCTATGGCCGGGTCGATCCTCGAAAAAGGCCTGTCGAAACTCAGCGCCGTATTCGGAACCGCCAACGAACGCCAGATCAAGAAAATTCTTCCCATCCTTGACAAGGTGGGCACCCTCGAACCGCGCTACAAGGAAATGACGGACGAGGAGATGCCGGCCGAGACCCAACGCTTCCGCGAACGGTTGGCGGCGGGTGAAACGCTCGATGATATCCTTCCCGAGGCGTTTGCCCTGGTGCGGGAGGCGGGCCGCCGTTTTCTCAACATGCGCCATTTCGATGTCCAAATTATCGGAGGCGTGGTCCTGCATCAGGGGGAAATCGCTGAAATGAAAACCGGCGAGGGGAAAACGCTTGTAGCGACCCTGCCAGCCTACCTCAACGCCCTTACTGGCGAGGGCGTCCACATCATCACCGTGAACGACTACCTGGCCCAGCGGGATGCCGCCTGGATGGGGCGAATATACAAGGGGCTCGGCCTCACGGTCGGCGCCATTCAGCACGATATGGACGACGAAGATCGCCGGGCCGTCTACGGGTCGGATATCACCTTCGGCACCAATAACGAGTTTGGCTTCGATTACCTCCGGGACAACATGAAATTCGAGGAAGGGGGCTTTGTTCAGCGCAAGCTCAAATTCGGCATCGTCGATGAGGTGGACAGCATCCTCATCGACGAGGCGCGGACCCCGCTTATCATCAGCGGCCCCGCCGAGGAGGCGACGAGGCTTTACGGCCAAATCAACGGGCTCATCAAGCCCTTGTTGATCGAGGGCGACGAGGAGGAGGAACCTGCTTCCCCGGACGATTACGTCGAGGGCGGAAAAGACAATATCAGCAAGAAAAATTACGAATATTTGATCGTCGATGAAAAGAGCAAGACGGTGAACCTGAAGGAAAAAGGGGTCGTCGAGTGCGAACGACTCCTGCGCCGGACGGGTGAGTTGGAGAATGACGTGAGTCTTTTCGACATGAGCAGCATCACGCTCTTGCATCATGTCGAGCAGGCGCTGAAGGCTTATGTTCTTTTCGAGAAAGACGTCGATTACGTGGTGAAAGACGACGAAGTGATTATCGTCGATGAGTTCACGGGCCGTCTGATGTCCGGACGCCGGTACAGCGACGGACTCCATCAGGCGCTTGAGGCGAAAGAGCGCGTCAAGGTCCAGGAGGAGAACGTCACCCTCGCCACCATCACGTTCCAGAACTATTTCCGCCTCTACGAAAAGCTGGCTGGAATGACGGGAACGGCCGATACCGAGGCCTCGGAATTCCAGGAAATCTACAAACTCCCGGTGGTTGTCATTCCAACGAACGTGGAGCTTATCCGCCACGAGTATCCGGATCAGGTTTACAAGACGGAGCGGGAAAAAATCAACGCCGTGATCGACGAGATTCGGGAATGCCAGGAAGAGGGGCGTCCGGTTCTCGTCGGAACCACCAATATCGAGAAGAGTGAAAAGCTGGCCTCCATCCTCCGGAGCCGGAAAATTCCGCACAACGTCCTCAACGCCAAAAACCAC
>NYYB01000029.1 GCA_002685755.1 Nitrospinota bacterium | reverse complement strand
ATCCAGACCGCCTTCAGCGGCGAGCTCGAGCACGACGACCGCTACGAGCGCACAGAGGAATTCATGCAAATACTAGAGGGCCTCTGGACCCGGGAGCGCTTTTCCTTCGAGGGAAAGCACTACCGCATCAAGGACGCCATGGTCTCCCCCCGGCCCGTCCAGAAGCCGCGCATCCCCTTTTTCCTCGCCGGCTCCTCCGAGATCGCCTGCGAGATCGCCGTCCGGCGGGCGGAGGATTCCGTCTTCTGGGGCGAGAGCCCCGCCCAGGTCGCCGAGCGCGTCCGCGACATGGAAGCCCGCCTCGAGGGCACCGGCCGCCGCCTCAAGTACGTCACCCGGTTCCAGATCGTCGCCCGCGAGACCGAGGGCGAAGCCTACGAGTCCGCCCAGGAGCTCCTGAGCCGGGCCGACCCCGGCGTCCTCGCCCAGCGGGGCATCGACCCCGAGGCCGCGCGGGGCAGAAGCGATCTATCACCCATAGAGCGCACCCGCGCCGAGATGACCGGCCCCGCCCTCTGGGGGGGGGGCTGGGCCGCATCCGGTCGGGCTCCACCGTCGCCATCGTAGGCTCCTACGAGCAGTGCGCCGATAAAATCATCGAGATCGAGCGGGCCGGAATCCACCTCCTCATCCTCTCCGGCTTTCCGCTTCACTCCGAGTGCGGGCGCATCGGCCGCCACGTCATCCCCCTCGTCCGCGAAAAAGAAAGCGCCCTCGGCCTGGCGGGCGAGGGCGGCTAGAGGTTTACTAGAGGCTGGTTAGCGGCGAGCTGGGAGGGCGGCTAGGAGTGGCGATTCGCCAGGAGTGGCTTCCGCCGCTCCACCCGGCAATCCCCTGTTTGCCATCACCGCCGAAGGCCGATTATTATAAAAGGTGGTTTCCAAGAAAATCCGTTCCCTGCGATAATGAGACCCCCCGGGGCGGTTCGGGCGCTTTCCGGACCGCTCCCTCTGGCCGATTGGGAGAGAGCCATGGAAATGTGGATTTTCCTGATAATACTGGTGGTGTTCTCCCTCCTCAAGAGACTCCCCAAAGACCGAAGAAGGGAGATGCTCCTGCGCATCGAGTACGAACTCTATAAACGGGGATTCATCGAATACAGGGATTGATGGGTGGAGTGGTGGAAGCCACTCCTGCCCGCCACTCCTGACGGAAGCCACCCCCGGCGGGGAGCCGCTCCTGCCCGCCGCTCATGCGAGGCGCCCGCCGACTCTTGCGAGTCGTCATTTCGATCCCGGCCCGTACCTTCGCTTGCCGCGCTCGCCGGATATGCCGGGCCGGTGTGGTGCGCGGGGTCAACGTGGTTCGCCGGGTCCGCGTGATCGCTCGCCCCGTTGTCTCCCTCCGGGCCGACCCCTATCGCCCGCCTCAGCGCGGGCAGCGCCCTGACCCCCTCGAGCGCCGGGCGAAGGTTCGTGTCGAACGCTTTGGCCTGGCTGTGGATGATAGCGGTGGATTTCTTGAGCGTTCTTCACATCGGATGTGATATTGATGGACACGGTGTTGGCGTTGGACTTTGGGACGGACATTCGGGCTTCTCCTTACTTTCTCTGTGGTTCCCTGCCGACGATTACGACTCGGATAGGTGTGGCATTGGACACGCCATACCCAGCGATTTCCCTAATGTTTACATCTGTGATCCTGGATAGGGCCTTCGCCCTCCCGGGGCCGATCCAGGGGTTGAGCGCGATGAGGGTGAGCGCGGCGGCGATGACGGTCCAGACGATTCGGTCGAATGCGTTTTTCACGGTGAATTCCCCCAGGGAAAAAAGGTGAACTGATTCACCGATTATACGCTATTAAGTGGCGATCCGCGGTAATTGGTGGATTGCCGGGCGCGCATGCGTGTCGAACGCCCTGGCCCGGCCCTCCGCGCGAGTTTCGTCCGACCTTGGGTCCGCCTCTGTGTCCGCCTCCGGGTCCGCGCCTGGCGGCGTTCTTTTGTTCGGCCTGCCGTTCGGCTTGAAGCCCGGCGCTCAAAACCTCTTGGTTGAACTTCATCTCGTCAAATGTGCACCGGGCTAGTAAATGGGGCGGCAGTCCGTAGATCCTAGCCTGCCAGTGGATCGCCTCGAGCAGTTGGGTCCTGGCCCGCCGGACCCTAGCCCGCCGGAAACGCGGCGTCCGGATCGACCTCCCCGGCCGGCGCTTGGTTTTCCTTGTTCAATTCTCCGAGGGCGGCGGCGATCGCCCCCGCGTCCTCGGGGGTGATTTCGTGGACGGAAAGCTCCCACGGGAGGCACCCCCCAGCTCCTTGTCGGTCATCGCCCCGCCGTCGGGGATGAAGCATCGCCTCAAAATGCAGTGATACATTTCGCGGTTCACTTCATCCTCCGGCGCTCCGCCGCCGGGCTTCGCGCCGTTCATGTTCGCCGGTATCAGCTTCGGGTAGGTGGCCAGGTCGATTATGCTGGGGGCGCGCACAAAGCCCGCCAGCCCCGAGGGCAGCTCGACTCGCTTGCGCCCCATGTTCCGGTACTCGTTGATGTCCATCGCTCTTCCCCCGCTTGTGAAAGTGGTGAAAACAGGGCGCGCCGGGATGGCGCGCGGCAGGGGGTAATCTAGCCCGGGCGGGGGAAAACGGCGCTACAGGAAATGCCGGGAATTTCGCGCGGGCCCGCTTGAGCCGAGGCTCCACGAGCCGGGGGCTCTTTGTGAGGCGCGGATTTTCCGGGGTGGGCGCGGTGCGCCCTTGAGGCGGGAGAGGAGATACAGCGGCGGGCGGGGGCTCCGCAGGAGCGGCTCGCCTAAACCGAGGCGGCGATTCTCCGGGCTTCCTCGAGCGCGGCCACGACCCGGTTTCGCTCGCGGACGATGCGGGTGTAGAGGACGCGCCCATCGTGGCTCTCGGGGCCGGCGGATAGATACTCGGCCAGGAGCTGGAGGCCGGGCATCACGGCGGCGCCCGAGGCGGGGTCGTGGTCGAAGGGCCCCTGGCGGGTGTAGAGGACCGCGTTCAGGGCGTGGCTGATGCGCCGGGCGGCGCGGTTGAGCGCGTCTGGGTCGTCGGATTTTTCCATCAAGGCCTCGGCGGATTTCCTGAAGCGCGCGGCGGCCCCGGCAACAGGCGAGAGGTCGAAGGCGCTCCCTGCGAGGGCTTCGAGGCCGGCGAGGGTTTCGTCGATCACCCCGGCCGTCGAGCGCGGGTCGAGTGGGAAGCGCCCAGCGGTGCATAGCTCCAAGAGGGCGGAGGCGTAGAGGCGGGTGTGCTCGGTCAGGAGATCGCGGTCCATCTTGTCNAGGGTGTCGGCCGGGTTGTGCCAGTACTCGGGAAATCCGCTGTNGGGGTGGTCTTTCTGGAGGTCGGGGGCGTCCGGCGGCAGGACGGGAAGAAACGAAAACGANGGAACGCCCACCCCCCAGAAGGACTGGTCGGCCATCTTGCGGGGGGCGGCGGGCTCGGTCTCCTGTCCTCCGATCCGGCTGACGGCGTCCTTGACCCAGGCGGAGATGTCCGACGTGCAAAACGGGCGGTAGATGGTGCACTGGCGGCAGCCGGGCTGGTCGATGTTCAGGTAGGCGGCGCAGTTCGCCCTCAGGTCGTCGAACATTTGGTCGGCGTACCAGGTCGAGCCCGAGAAGCGGCCGTGCGAGTGGCCGTTCCACCAGGCGACGCGGAGGCCGCGCTTGAACTCGCCCCTGTGGTTGTGCATGACCCGGGCCAGCTCCATCAGCGTGGTGTCGCCGGCGCCGTTGTCGTTGGCGCCGAACTGCCAGGAGTCGAGGTGGCCCGCGACGAGGACGTACTCGCCGCTCCCCGAGGGGGGAGGGATGGCGGCGACCGGCATTTAGGTCCGGCGCCATTTTGTGTCGACCTCGGCGTGGATGTGGAGCTTGACCTCGCCGCGCGATTTGACGAGATCGATCAGCCCCTGGCCCTGCTCGCGCGAGAGGGTGACGACCGGCGTGACCGGAAGGCGGCCCACGCTCTCAGGGGTGGGCGAGCCCCAGACGGTCGAGACCGTCATCTCGTGAGCGTAGCCCATGTTGACGTAGACCTGCCCAATGGCGCCGGCGCGCTCGAAGGCATAAAAGCGGCCGGGCGAGAGCATCCGATCGGCGACGACGATACGCCCGGCGACGGGGCCTTCGGGGGCCAGGGCCTCGCCCACATAAACGGCGTCGCCCGACACGCCGGCCTCGCCCGTCGAGGCGCCGAAGACGGCGGTGATGGCGGGGATTTGACCGGGCGCGCCGCCCAGGATGTCGAGCGAGGTCTTGCCGGGGATGCTGATCAGGGCGTCGAACTCGTGAACCTCCACGTCGATGCCCAGCGCCTCGAGTTCGCCGGCGATGTATTCGACCGCCCGGTTCTCGCCGGGAGTTCCGGTGTAGCGCTCCCACTGGCAGATGGACTCGAGGTGTTTCCAGAGAAGATCGGTGCTGACTTCCGAGGCGATGGACATGAGGGCTCCTTGTGGCCGCGGGGCCGCGTTCGGGGACGGCGCCGCAAGGATAGTAATTGGAAGTATGCCGGAAGTTTACCGGGCCGGGGCGCGAAGCGAAAGGCCGGGTGAAGCGCCGGGCCGGACCGGGAGAGCTAGCCAGGCCGGGCTCCCGCCTAGCCGATGACCCGGTTGATTTCGCTCTGGAAGGATTCGATGTTGATGGGTTTCGTCACGAAGCCGTCGGCCCCGAGTTCGATGGAGCGGCTCCGGTCCTGCGCCATGACCTGGGCCGTAATGGCGAGAATCGGAATCTCCCTCGTGAGGGGGTCTGTCTTGAGGGTTTCGATGGTATCGAAGCCGTCCATGACGGGCATTCGCAGGTCCATCAGGATAAGAGAGGGCCGCTCCCTCCGGGCGAGGTCGATCGCCTCCTTGCCGTTGTAGGCCGAGCGGAGGGGAGAGGCACTCGACATCAACAGACGCACGTACTCGTGGTAGTGCTCCAGGTCGTCCACGACCAGAACCGATCTGCCGTCCCAGGGATTCTGCTGGGCGACCCTCAACCGAGCCAGCGTCTCCGCGCCGTCGGACGATTTCGGCGCAGGCGAGACGCACGGCAGGGAAAAGGTGAATTCGCTCCCCCGTCCTTTTTCGCTCTCGGCCCAAATCCGCCCGCCGTGGAGCTCGACGAGTTCGCGGAACAGGCTGAGTCCGATCCCCAGGCCGACCGATCTTCTCTGATAGCCGCTTTCGAGCTGGCTGAAGCGCTCGAAAATACTCTTCATTTCCACCGAGTTCATGCCGATTCCGGTGTCCGAGACGCTGACCCACACTTCATCCTGGTTCGCCGCGGTCCGGATGTGGATCTCCCCGCCGCCGGGAGAATATTTGACGGCGTTGTCGAGCAGGTTCGTGAGCACCTGGCGGATGCGCACGGAGTCGCAAAACACTTTCCGGCAAGCGGGGTTGAGGTCGAGGACGAGGGAAATATTGTCTGAAATCTGGAGCGCCCCGGTCTCCGCGACGTGCGCGATGAGATCGTTGACGGAAATCTCCTTCAGTTCCAGATTCACCTTGCCCGACTCGATCCGATCGAAGTCGAGGAGGTCCTCTATCACGTTGGTCAGGTACAAACCCGAATCCCGTATCTTGGGAGCAAGGCGCTGGGTGAACTCGTCGCTTGAATCGCGGATCAGGAGATCGCTGAACCCGACGACCGAGTTGAGAGGGGAGCGGAGCTCATGGCTCATGTTCGAAAGAAATTCGCTCTTGGCCCGGTTCGCGGCCTCGGCTTCTCCCTTCGCGATCAATATTTTCTATTCGGCCTCTTTGCGTGCCGTGATGTCGCGCGCGAGGGCGACTACGAACTCCTCTCCCCGAAGCTCGAATTTTCCGAGACGGACCTCGACCGGGTACTTGGTTTTGTCCTTTCGCCGATGGAACCCCTCGACGGTGAAAATATCGCCGATGCCCATCGCCAGGAGTTTGCTCAAATTCGCGGGGATATCCGAGGCGACCTGGATGTCCCTGACGTTGAGGGAAAGGACTTCCTCGCGTGTGTACCCCAGGCTCTCGCAAGCGTGCTGGTTGACATCGACGATACTTTCCTCGAAGTCGCTGACGAGAATCGTATCCCCGGCGTACTCCACCAGGTTCCGGAACCACTCTTCGCTCTGTTGAAGCGCACTTTCCGCCTCGGCGCGTTTGATGGCGTTCTCCTTGAACACCTGGACCGATTTCGCCATGTCGCCGATTTCGTTGTCCTGCCGGACCTGGGGAATATTGATGGAGGTGTCGCCCGCGGCGAGCCGCTCCATGGCCCATGCGAGTCTGGTGATGGGACGGGAGAGGCGGGTCCGGGTGAACCACAGCCCGTCGATGATGAGAAGTAGAAGCAGGACGACGATAACCATCGCGGATTTAATCTCGAAATCCATCGTCGATGCGACCGAGGCGTTTACGGCGTTT
>NYYB01000028.1 GCA_002685755.1 Nitrospinota bacterium | reverse complement strand
CCCGCCCGGCGGCCCAGCCCCGGTGAGCTTCCAGAGGAGATGAAGCGCCTGGGAGGAGATGAATCGCCTGGAGGATTTGTTCCGAATTGAAGGCGGCGGCGCTATTTCAATAGGCTGGTCAGGGTGTCGAGAAGGCCGTTGTCGACGAGGGTCCAGGCGGTGACGGTCACGACGACGATCATCAGGGCCAGGATGCAGTACTCCATCAGGCCGGCCCTATCTCTCTCGTCTGGCGTGTTTTCGGACTGGGTCATTTGAATGGCCTGTGGTATCCGGTTCGTTGGAGCGGGCGGCGCGCTTCCCGGTGGGGGGATTATAGGGCGGCTCGGACCGGGAGAAAAGAACCCGCGGGCCGCCATTTTGCCGGTTTATTTTTTGTTTTAGCCAAAGGACACGCGAAACGATGGAAATGGCGCGGCATAATTTCGGTTTGGTGAACGGGGTCGAGCCCGAGTCTCTGGGCGTTCCGGGGAAGCGGGTGTTCCGCCTCCTGATCGACGGGTCGCCGCCCGCGGCCGCCACGCTCTGGATCGAGAAGGAACAGCTTTACGGCCTCTCGGTGGCGATCAAGAAACTCCTCGAGAGCGAGCCCTGGAAAGCGGGCGAGGGGGCCGAGGGGGCGGGCGTTCCCTTCGTGGAAGATGAAGGAATGCTCAAGGGATCCTCGCGCGAGGCGGTCGAGTTCAAGGTGGGCCGCCTGGGCTTGGCCTTCGGCCCCGGCACGGAGCATGTCACGCTTTTCTTCCACGATGCGCTCGAGGAGGAGGAGGACCCCACCTTCCCCGAGGGGGAGGAAGGAATGGAGAGTATGGCTGGCGAGGAGGAAAATCCGCCACGGGCCAAGCTTCAGATCACCCTCAAGGTGAGCGCCTCGGTGGGTTTCGTGGACCGGAGCCTCGAACTCTGCGCATCGGGAAGGGGAACGGATTCTGTTTCCCGGCAGGCTCTTGTCGCCGCCGGAAAGGTCAATCCCAATTCGAATGGCCACTTTAAGCATTAATCCCCGAGCCGCTTTCGGCCCCGGCAGGCGGCGTGGCCGCGGCAGGCGATGTGGCCGCTGAGATGGTTTTCAGACCCGGCCCCGATCCGGGATGCTGCCCCGGGGGGGGAGACGTCGAAAGCTCTCCGGGCGAAAATCCTCGGGGCGAAAGCGGGGAGGAGAGACTGCGCCTCACGCCGGCTCGGATCGAGGAGATGCTCTCCCGCGCCGAAATCGAGGGGGGCGAACTTGTCCCCCACGGTTCGAACTATACCTTCGTGGTTCAGCTCCGGAGCGGGGAGACCGGCTTTCTCGGAATCTACAAGCCCGCCGGCGGCGAGCGCCCGCTCTGGGATTTTCCCTACGGCACCCTTCACCGCCGCGAGCGGTGCTCGTTTCTGGTCAGCGAGGCCCTCGGCTGGCACCTGGTTCCGCCCACCGTCATCCGCGACGGCCCCCACGGCGAGGGGTCGATGCATCTTTTCGTCGCCCACGACCAGAAGGCCAACTATTTCTCCCTCCTCGAAGAGGGTCGCCCCGAGCTTTTCCTGCTGGCGGTGTTCGATCTCATCGTGAACAACACCGATCGGAAGGGGGGGCACTGCCTCAAGGGAGACGACGGCCGCGTCTGGGGCATCGACCATGGCCTGACGTTTCACGCCGAGCCCAAGCTGAGGACCGTCATCTGGGATTTCGCGGGCCGGGAGCTGCCCGGCAAGCTGATCGACGATCTCAAGAGCCTCGACCGGCTGCTCGACGGCGGCGCTAGCCCGCTGGCCCGCGAGGTGGGCTCCCTGATCGACAGTGAAGAGTTTGATATGTTTCGCAGGAGGGTGCGGGCGTTTTTGGACCAGCCCCGGCTGCCCCTCCCCGAGGAGTACCGGAACTACCCCTGGCCGCCCGTTTAGGCGGACAGGGCGTCCTGGCGCGCCGGGTCCGGCCGGGATAACCGTTAAAAAGGAGATTTCGAATGCGCGGCGGTGGCCGGAGTGTTTCGCGGCGGGCGGCGGCTTGCCTTTTTCTTTTGCCGCTCGTTTTGAGCGCCTGTGGACTGGGCCGGCGGCTTGGCGCTCTCCGCGGCGTGGCGGGGGGGGCGCAGAGGACGGCGGCCCCCAAGTCCGCTCCGGCGGGCTCTCCGGCGGATGTCCTCGCGGACGACAGCGATTTTCAAAGGGCGGTCGAGCTGCACACCGCTCCCGCCTACAACGCCTACCTCGATCGGCGCCCGACCGGAAAACATGCCCGCCGCGCCCGCCTCCTGTCTGAGCGGCTCTCCTACTACGACGCCATCTCCCGGATGGAGGCGGAAAAGCTCCAGGCGTTTCTCGAAAAATATCCGAGGGGCCGCTTCGCCTCCTCGGCGCAGGAGAGGCTTCAGCGGGCGGAGTACAAGCTGGCGAAGGGGAAGGACACCATCGCCGCCTACCGCGCCTTCATCGCGCGCCACCGGAAGGCGAAAAGCGAGTGGACCGCCTCGGCGACCCAGCGCCTCGAGCGGTTGTTGCTTGACCGGGCGATGGCGAGCGGAAACGAATTGACCCTCTCGCGCTATATCCACGACAACCCCGAAACGCCGTATCTGACAGAGGCCAGGGAAGCGCTCCGCCAGGCCAGCTTCAATCGCGTGATGACCCGGAAAAACATCGACGACGCCCGGGAGTTTCTCCGGCGCTACAAGGGGACTCCCGAGGCGAGGATCGTCGCCGGACAAATCGAGGAGGAGGTGCTCCGCTCGGCGGAGCGATCGGGGAGCGCCTCCGCCCTCGAGCGCTTTCTCGAGAGCTATCCCGGCACCCCCCACAAGGGGCGAATCCTTGCCTCGCTTTCCTTGATGCGGAAGGAGCGGAGCCGGAGCGCGGCCCGGTGGGTGAAGATCAAGAACGCCGAGATCGAGGTCCACCGCCCGCGCCGCTGCCGGGCGTGCAAGGCCGTCCTTCGGGTACGCGGGACCCTTCTGAACATCGATACGGATTTTGCCTACGATCTGGTTCTCGAGGCCGTCCTGGTCGAAAAGGGAAGGCGCTGCTGCACGACCACCCACCGGGTCAATTGGCTCGCGCCGGGGGTGAGGCGGCCGTTTGTTTTCTCTATCCGGGGGAGATCGCCGGAGGGGGAACAAGATCGCCCGCCGCCCCTCTTCGAGCTCAGGCTCAAGGAGTGGAACTCCTACCGGAGCCAGCCGCGGGACGAGAAAAAAGAGCCCCCCGAGATCCAGACTTCCGGGGAAAAGGCGCCCGTCGATAGCTTCAAGCCCGTCCCCGTTCCNCCACCGGGGNGGTGAAGNCGCTNGGGTAGTGAGGGCCGGGGAGNTGAGGAGACGAGAATTTTCCGCCGCGCCCCTCACCCCCTCGGGCGATTCCCGGTCCAGCGTTTGTC
This sequence comes from Nitrospinota bacterium, assembly GCA_002685755.1. Taxonomy (GTDB): domain Bacteria; phylum UBA8248; class UBA8248; order UBA8248; family UBA8248; genus UBA8248. Next base: position 4,764 of record NYYB01000028.1, on the reverse strand, counting down.
AGCCCAGAGCCGGGGGCGGTTCACTTTCCGGATGTTGGCCGAGATGAATTTGCACAGCGCCGGATTCCCCGCGACCAGAGAGCGCCGCCACCTCCGGGCGGCGTCGATGTTTTTGGGCAGTCTCTCGGGCGGGAAAAAACTCTCGAACGTCTCCCACCGGTCGGTTCCGTCGCGGCGGACGAGGGGCGTCCCTCCCGCCTCCCGGACGATGAGGACCCCGGCCGCGACGTCCCAGATGCTCGGCGCCCCGAACAGCGCGTAGTGGAGCCCTCCCCGGGCGACGAGGGCGAGCTCGTAGGCCATCGAGCCGGGAGCCCGCACTTCCCCGAGGCCCGATTTAAGCGGCCCCGTCGGGCGGAACTGGGTCCAGTGGGAGCCGGGCAGGCTGGCGATGCGCTTGCCGGTGGGCTGCTCGTCGCCGGCGACCCGGATGGGATGGCCGTCGCGGAAGGCGCCGCCGCCCTCCGAGGCGCGGTAAATCGTCCCGCCGCCGTCCGGTCCCGGTTCCGGGGTGAAGACCGCGCCCGCGACGGGCCGCCCCCTCAAAAGCACCCCGACCGAACACCCCCAGATCGGCAGGCCGTTCAGGAAATTTTTCGTCCCGTCCAGGGGGTCGAGCACCCACAGATAATCGGGCACCTCGCGCTCGCCCTCGCGCCGGGCCTCGTCCTTGTCCTTGGGTTTTTCCTCGCCGAAGACGCCGTGGCCGGGAAATTTCGCGGCGATGGCTTTCGTCAGAAATTCCTGGCTCGCCGTGTCGGCCTCGCTGACGGGGTCGGTCTTCGCCTTGTTCTTGTAGTCCACCTCGACGCGTTTTCCGAAGAGGCCGAGCAGGATTTCACCCGCCCCCCGGGCGAACTGCGCGGCGATGGCGGCCAGTGTCTCGGATGGCGTTGGGAGCGGCGTCTCGGAGGATGCGCTCATGAACGGGTTTCCAACTCGGGGATGCCGATTTTTTCGGCCAGCTCGGCGAGTTCGGCATAGCGCTCGGGGAGGAGAGGGATGCCGCCTTCGATTCGTTCCTTTTCGCTCTCATGCTCGATCTCGCCCGGCATCCAGATGCGCTCGACCCCGGCCGCCTTCGGCGAGGCCCGGAGGAAGGCGCCAAGCGCGTTCACGGCGGCACTGAATTCGGCCAGGGGAAGCAGGGCCTCGATGCGGAGGGCGGCGAAAACGTGGGTGACGTTGCCCGGTTCCTCCGGGTTCATGATGCCGACGACGTTGTGGCTGTGCGCGCCGCCCGTCACCGAGCCCAGGATGGCATCGATGGCGACCGATAGGCCGACGCCCTTGTATCCGCCAACCGCGGTGAGCGAGCCCGTTTGGATGACTTCGTCGGGGTCGGTGGTGGGTTCGCCCTCGCTGTCCACCCCCCAGCCCTCGGGGATGGGTTTTCCCGCCTTGAGCGCCTGGAGGACATATCCGCGCGCCACGGTGCTGAGCGCCATGTCGAGCACGATGGGCGGGGCGCCGGGCACGGCGATGGAGACCGGATTGTTCCCGATTTGTTTTTCCTTGCCGCCGAAGGGGGCGATCACCCTCACGGTGTTCGTCGTGACGAGGCCGACCATGCCCCGGTCCAGCGCGAGGGCGGCGAAGATGCCGGCCGCGCCGAAGTGGTTGCTTCGCTGCATGATGACGACGCCCACGTTGTGCTTCCCGGCGCGGTCGAGGCATTCCTCCATCCCGCGCTTGGAGACGACCTGGCCCATGCCGTTGTCGCCGTCCATGAGGGCGAGTGCCCCCGCGTCCTTGACGATCTTGATGCCGGGGACAGGGTTGTTGGCCCCGGTCTTGAGCCGATTCGCGTAGTCGGGGATGCGGATAACGCCGTGGCTTGAGGTGCCGCGCAATTCGGCCTGAACGAGGGTTTCGGCGGTCCAGGCCGCGTCCGCCTCGGGCATGCCCGTGTCGAGGAATACTTCCGTGACGAAGCGTCTGAGTTCATCCGCCATGACGAGCTGGCTCATGCGATGTCCTTTCTAGACTATAGCGTACATGTATTTGATATTATTTTAATTATGGTAATTAGTTCGCTCGAATACAAACGCCGCGCCGTGGTGGACGTGCTCGCCCCGGTCCACCCCGGAGAGAAAATCGCTCCGGGAGACGGACCAGCGGTCGGCCGCCTCGATTCGCCTGGAGCGCCAGCCGTGATCGGCCCAGAGCGCCTCGCTCCCCGTGAATCTCGGTCCCGTCTGAACGACCGCCAGATACCAGCGCACCCCCGGGTGCGCGAAGATGATTTTCTCCGCGCCCAGGTCGATGGGAAGCCAGCAGGAAAGAACCAGGTCGGGCCTGTGTCGCTCAAGCGCCTCCGCCACGCCCAAGGGCTCGACATCCCCCGCCCCCGCCGGATCGGTGAGACGGATTGAAACGCCGCGCTCGATCAGCGCCCGGCCGAATACGCCCGAGCCCGCGCCCACCTCGAGGGGCCGCTCCGCCCCGATGGGGGCGATGGTGCCGGCGATGGCGTCGGCCCACTCGGCGGTCGGGAGCTGAAAGATTCCCTCGCGCTCGCAGTGGGCGAGCCATCCCGCGCCGCGCTCTTCCCCGGCGATGCGGGCCACCGCCTCGGCGTAGGTGATGAGCGGCATTCCGCCGCGCCCGCCGCCCGCTATACGCTGGGCCCGGTGCGGGTGATGGCGAAGGCGTTGTCCTCGTGGAGGATTTCGGCCTTGGTCATCTTGCCGCTGGCGATGTCGATCACCTCGTTGTAGACGCGCCGGCCGGCCACCTCGATGGGCGTTCCGGTGAAGATGTCGGAGACATCGACATCGAGGGTGTCGCGCTGAAGCTCGACCGAAACCGGGTTGCCCGTGATGCGCAGCGTGCTCATCAGCGGGTGGTTGATGGTGTGGCCGCCGCCCGTCGAGAAGATCAGGACCTGCGCCCCGCCGCCGGCGATGCCGGTGATGGACTCGCCGCCGTGGCCGGGGGTGTCCATGACGTGGAGACCGGGGGTCCGTTTCGCTCGGACGGAGTAGGGAATCACGTCCACGATGGGGGCCGAGCCCGCCTTCTGGATCGCGCCGAGGGATTTCTCCTCGATGGTGGTCAGGCCGCCCTCCATGTTGTCGCCGGTGGGCTGGCTCCCGCGCAGATCGACCCCGCAGGCGAGGATATCTGCCTCCATCTTGTTGACCATCGCCCATATCCTCTTGCCCAGCGCCGGGCGCACGCACTTGTCCGCGAGGACATCCTCGCCGCCCATCATCTCGGTCGTCTCGGCGAGAAGGGCCCGGCCGCCGAGCTTGATGACCTGATCGGTGACCCAGCCGGTTGCTTTATTGTGCGAGATGCCCGAGGTCGTGTCCGAGGTGCCGCAGTTGAGGCCGAGGAGGAGTTTCGAGACGGGCACCTCCTGCCGGCGCTCGTTGGTGAGTTCCCTGATCATCTCCACGCCGATGCGGGTGGCCTGGGCGGTGACTTCAATGGCCCCGCCGCCGAGACGGATGTTGAGCGCCTCGACGCGCTTGCCCGACTTGGCGATCTCGTGGGCGATCTCCTCGGCGGTGCAGCCCTCCTCGCGGTGGTGGTCGATGACGAGGACGGCCCCGGCGTTGGCGTTCTGGCCGTGGGCGACGAGGGTGTCGAAGGTGCGCTTGAGGTCGGGTGCGATCTGGCACCGGCCCAGCGGGTGGGTGATGGAGACGCTGTGCCGGAGGGTGCGGGCGACGCGCTCGCAGGTGGGATTGGCGTAAAGCGTGCCGCTCAGGACGAGGAGGTAGTTGCGCGCGCCGACGTCGCCGTTCTCGCGCGGGAACCCGAACCAGGTTTTTATGGGCCGGGGAACCGGTTTTTTTCTTCTGGCCATGGAAACGCTCTCCTTAGTTATTCTCGAGGTCGCCGCGGCCCCGGTTGCTTTCGATGTTGTGTACGTGAATGTAGTCGCCTACCTTGATCTCCTTGGTGGCCGAGCCGATCGAGAGGCCGTACTTGAGGCACTGATCGCCCTTCTTCATCGCCTTGACGCAGATCTTGTGGGCAAAGGGGATGCTCTGTTTGGCCTTGATTTTCTTCCGCTTCCGGCCGCTGAGCATGAGCTCGACCGTCTCCCCGCGCCTGAGCGGGGCGATGCAGGTGGCGACGTGGTCCGTCTTGTCGATCATCATGGCGACTTTAGCCACAGCAAACCTCCGGTGAAAGTGATGAAATTCGCCTGGGCCGCGAGTGATTGGCCGGGCTCATCGGGATGAATGGATTTTGAAGCCGCCCCTACATTACAGCAACGAAGGCGGCGGTTTCAAGGAATGGGATGCTTTCGATATTTCACCAGGCGGCGCGCCGGGGCTCGGCCGGCCGTGAGAAACGATCACGAGGCGGCAAGGGGCGTCACGCCCACCTCGGCGGCGATACGATTCAGATCGCCGAAGACGGCTTCCTTGATGGCGACGCCGCTCTCAAGCGCGGCGGCGTACCGGCGGTGGGCGCCCTCGCCGGGAATCCGTATCTCATCGAAGCCTGGCGCGAGACGCGAGGCCTTCACCTGGCGCACGGCGTCGTCCACCGCCATCTGGTAGTCGCCGCCGAGGCAGTGGCCAGGGTCGATGGCGATGGCGAGCAAGGGGAGGGCGAAGGTGTGATCGGCGTCGAACCAGTCGGGCTGCTCGGCGTCGAATCCGTTTCCCGAGAGCGCCGCCGTCAAGAAACTGAACATCAGGGCCAGGCCGTAGCCCTTGTAGCCGCCCAGCGGGAGCATCGTCCCCTTCGAGCCGAGCGCGGCGTCGGTGGTCGGGTTGCCCTCCGGGTCGAGCGCCCAGC
>NYYB01000027.1 GCA_002685755.1 Nitrospinota bacterium | reverse complement strand
CTGCGCCTGGGGGCGGGGGGCTTTGGGGGGCGGAAATTTAGGGTTGTTTTTGGTATCCTTTTACCAAGTATTTTGTGATGAGGAAGGTGTGGGGATGGGCTCTGACACTCACCAGGATTTGAACGCCGCCGCGGCAGCTCAAATTCTCCGGGATATCTACGCCCCCATCCAGGTCGGTTTCAGGGTCCGTCTTTGGGACGATGCCGAAATCTCTCTCGGCCGGGATGTCCGTCCCGTCACAGTCGTGATCCCCACTGTCCAGGCGTTTAAGCGGCTTTTGATGAACCCGACGGCGGCCGAGTTCGGCGAGGCGTACTGCGACGGCGACATCGACCTCATCGGCGATCTCTTCGATGTGATGCCGGTGGCGGACGAAATGGAGGCGCTCGAACTTTCCTACTGGGACAAGATGAAGATCGCCCTTCGCGTGAAGAGGCTTCCGGAATGAGCCGCTGGGAGGCCGTCATCGTCGGGGGAGGTCCCGGCGGGAGCACCGCGGCCTGGCGGCTGGCCGGGGCCGGGCGGCGCGTCCTCGTTATCGAGGCCCGCGAGTTCCCCCGGGTTAAGCTGTGCGCCGGCTGGGTGACGAAACGCTGCTTGGCCGATCTCGAGATCGACCCGGCGGCCTATCCGCACACCATTCAGGCCATCGACACCGTACTCGTCGGCTACGGCGAGAAACTCAAGAAAACCAGCTGGCCCGAGCCGGCGAGCTTCGGGATCGTCCGGAAGGAATTCGACCACTATCTCCTCAGGCGCGCCGAGGCGGCCGGCGCCGAGGTCCGGGAGGGCGTCCGCGTGCGCGCCGTCGAGGCGGAGGCGTCAGGCGTCCGGCTCGATATCGGCGGCGAGTGGATCGAAGCCGAGATGGTTGTCGGCGCGGGGGGCTACACCTGTCCCGTCGCCCGGGCGCTCGGCGGCATCTCCTCAGAGGAGGTTATCGTCCTGACCCGGGAGAGCGAGACCGAGGTCGGCGCCGGGCGGTTGAGGAGCGCCACTCCTCACTTCGGTCGTCCCGAGCTTTTCGCCGAGCCCGATTTTCGGGGCTACGGTTGGTATTTTACCAAGGGCGATTTCATGAACATCGGCGTCGGGTGCGTCGGCAAGAAGCCGAGCGTCCACGAGCGCTTGGGTGCGCTGATGAGAAGGCTCCGCCGGAGCGGCCGCCTCCCGGAGGGGGTGGAGTTGACTCCCTTCAAGGGGCATGCCTACGCGATTCGCCGTGGGAAGGCGCGGCTCCCCGCTGGCGAGCGGTTCGTCCTCGTGGGAGACGCGGCGGGGCTGGCCCAGGATTTCAGTGGAGAGGGGATCGGCCCCGCGGTGCGGAGCGCGCGGCTGGCCGCCGAGGAGATTCTCGCTTGGCTCGAGGGCCGCTCGGAACTCGCCGCCTACGTCGGCCGCCTTTCGGAGATTTACGGATCGGGCGGCGGGGGGGTGGCGGTCCGGCTCGCCGATGCCCTTCCGGAGAGCCTGATCCGCTCTGCGGCGAAGATGATTTGCGCAAACGCATGGCTCCGAAGGCGGGTGGTCCTCGAGGGAGCCTTCGGGATGGGGTGAGCGGCAACGGTTGGCCCGAAAATCGTACAAAATAGGAGAAGCGACATGCCCAAGACCCGGACGAAAGAGTTCGACGCCGAGGCGATCTCCCATCACTACGATTTGTCGAATGAATTCTACAATCTGTTTTTGTGCGAGAACATGCTCTATACGTGCGCCTACTACCGAGAGCCCGAAGGGTGTCTCGACCAGGCCCAGCGCGACAAGATGGACCTTGTTTGCCGGAAGCTGCGCCTCTCGCCCGGCGAGGAGTATCTCGATATCGGCTGCGGGTGGGGGAGCCTGGCCATCTGGGCGGCCAAACACTACGGAGTGAAGGCGACCGGCGTCACCCTCTCGCGCGAGCAGGCCGAGTGGGGCCAGGCCTGGGTACGCCGCGAGGGGCTCGGGGACAGGTGCCAGATTCACCACATGGACTACCGCGATCTCCCCGAGGGCCAGACCTACCGAAAGATTTCGGCCATCGGAATCATCGAGCACATCGGCATCGAAAACTACCCGTCATATTTCGGCCGGGTCCGCGACCGCCTTCGCGGCGGGGGGCTGTTTCTCAATCACGGGATCACCCACGAGAAATACTGGAAGCGATCGAGCCAGACCGACTTTCTCGAGAAACTGGTGTTTCCCAACGGTGAGATAGACAACATCACCCACATCCTGGACGTCATGGAACAGGAGAGATGGGAGGTTCTCGACGTGGAGAGTCTCCGGCTCCACTACGCCAGGACCTGCCACCAGTGGTACGAGAATTTCGAGAATAACGCCGAACTCCTCAAGGAGATTGTCGGCGAGCGCACCTACCGGGTCTACCGCCTTTGGCTGGTGTGCTCGGCGGAGTGTTTCTACGCCGGCTACCTGGGTCTCTATCAGGTGCTCGCGCAAAAACACGAGATCACCCGCGAGCACGGCCTCCCCTCGACCCGCGAGGACATTTATATTCCCTTCCTCAAGGGCGGCGCTTAACCCGATTGGCCCGCCAATGGGCGGCGATTTTAATGGCTGGAAACCTCCTGGGCCAAGGTCTTTTGGTCGAGAGCCCCCAGAACGATTCGAAGCGTTTCCCGGTGAAAAATAAGGCGAGTGTGGCCCGCGTCGGGAATGGTGTGATTCGTGGCCCCCTCCCAGCGGGCGTTCGCGTTCGGGACGACCAGCTGATCGAAACCGCCCGAGATGGCCGTTGCCTCCACGCCGGGGGGAAGGCCCGCCTCGTCGAGCCGGCGCAGGAACTCCCCACCCGGCCGGAGCTGGCGGCCCAGCGCGGGCGGGGCGAAGCGCCATAGCACCGAGCCGCCGTGGGGGGTGCCCAGGGTGACGAGCCGGCGGATCTTCACTGGGCCATTGAGGACGACGATGAAGCGCCGGAGGATCAGGCCGCCCATGCTGTGGCCCACGGCGTCGAATTCCAGGCCTCCCGTCTCCCCTCGAATCGACTCGAGGTAGTCGCTCAGCTGGCGGGCGTAGGCCTCAAACCGCAGCCCAGGCGGCCAGTAGGTGAACAGATGAACCTCGAGCCCCTCGGAGCGGAGCTTGCGAGCGAGGGGGGCCATTGTGAGCCCGCGCATCCCGGCTCCGTGCAGGAGGACGACGGGTCTTCTCGCCGTTCCGGGCGGGGCGGGCGGCCCGGCTCCCGGTAGGAGCGAATCGTCTCCCGGAGGTGGCGCCGGCGCCGAGGCGGCGGCCGGAGGGGGGCGTTTCCAGCGGAGGTGGCGGATGATGAGAGCCAGGTCTGCCACCAATAGTAAAAGGACGGCGCCGGACGAGAGAATTTCGGCGGCGATGTGAAGAGCTCCCGAGAGGGGGGCCTCGGCAAGGGAGCGTTCGTCCTGGGTCCAGCGCCCCTCCACGGCCCAACGGACGGCGTAGGCGGTCAGGTGGACGAAAATGAAAATAACGGCGGCTGCGAGTGTGATGAGCCCGATGAAAATCATATCGTATGTCCCAGTCGGTTGGCCGGCCGGAAGGAAAGGGAGGGCCGGCCTCAGCCTTCCCGGCGGAAGAGGCGCGCCTGGGAGCGGGCGTGTCGCGCGAAGGCGCAGGCGATGAGGCGCTCCAGCATCGCCGGGTAGGCGATTCCCGCCTCGCCGATCATATTGGGGTAGCCGCTGAGCTCGGTAAAGCCGGGAAGGGTGTTGAGCTCGTTGATGTAAATTTCCCCCCGGGACTCGCGGTAGAAGAAATCCACCCGCGCGAGCCCCGAGCAGCCCAGCGCCGCGAACGCGGTCCGGGCCTGGGCCTGCATCTGGCTCATGACCCCCTCGTCGAGATCGGCGGGGATGACGACCTCCGTTTTTCCGGGCGTGTATTTGGCCTCGTAGTCGTACCACCCCTCCCGGGGGAGGATTTCGGCGAGGGGAGTGGCCAGGGGCTCATCGCCCTCGGGGTCCTCGAGGACGGCGCACTCAAACTCCCTGCCGTGTGCCTCCTCCTCGATGAGCACCTTGAAATCGTAGGATAAGGCGTCCTCGACGGCATCCGCGAGCCCCGCCGCCGCCTCGACCCGGTGGATGCCGACGCTGCTTCCGGTCGAGGAAGGTTTTACGAAGAGCGGATAGCCGATGTCGGCCTCGGTCTCCTCGAGGACGGCTTCCCGCCCGGCCTTCCAACGCTCGCCCGTGATCGTGATCGAGGGGAGCAGCGGCAGCCCCGCTGCGCGGAGGATGGCCTTGGCCGCCGCCTTGTCCATCGAGGCCGCCGAGGAGAGGCAACCCGAGCCGACGAAGGGCGCCTCGGCCAGCTCGAAAAGACCCTGGAGGGTTCCATCCTCGCCGTGGGAGCCGTGGATGATGGGAAAGAAGACATCCACCCCGGCGGGTTCCCCGCCGTCCGCCGAAACGAGGAGGGCGTCGCCGGGCGTGGGCGGGAAGTACACCTCGCGGCCCTCGGAGGGGGTGGAGCAGGGCTCCGGCAGTAGGAGCCATCTGCCCTCGGGTGTGACGAGGATGGGCATCGCCTCGTGGCGCCCCGGGTCGAGGTGGGCCATGATCGCCCGGCCCGAGGCCAGGCTGACTTCGTGCTCGGACGAGCGCCCGCCGAACAGCACGCCCACGCGAATCTTGCGGCCTTGAGTTTTTGGGCCTTGAGGATCAGGCATGAATTTTTTCTCTCTTTAGGGAAGGGGCGGGGCGGTTATTTGATGAGCCGGGAGAGGGCCTTGAAGTCCTCGGTCCCGGCTACTCTTAGCAGATCGAATACCGCCTGCTCGGTCGTGGTCGGTATCGCACCGGCCCGCTCGAGGGCGGAGAGTCCGGTCCGCCAGTTGAGCTTGCGCCGCGAGCACAGGGCGTCGGCCACCGCGTGAACGACGAAGCCGCTCGCCATCAGGTCGAGCGCCGTCTGGTAACAACAGACGTGCGTCTCGCAACCCGTGAGGATTACCCGCGAACGGTCCAGGGCCCTCAGGCGGTTGGTGAACTCCTCCTCGCCGGCGCAACTGAACGAGATTTTTTCGATCGGAGCGAAGTCCGGGACGGCCCCGGCAATCTCGCTCACGGTCGGGCCGAGCCCCCGGGGGTATTGCTCGGTCGCCAGCGTGGGAATACCGAACCGCGCCGCCGCCGCGATCAGCACGCCGATGGATGAAATCGTCCGCTCGCGGACGCCCTCGGGCATGGCGGCCATCAGTCTTTCCTGGAGGTCGACGATGACGAGGACGCTGGTCTCGGGCGTGAGCCTGAAGTCCTGGATTTCGGTCATTGGGTCTCCCGGAGCGGTGTGATTCTTCTAGCTGGTAGCATACAGTTTTTGAAGGGTCAAGGATTTCAACGTCTTGATCCGCCCGGAGGGGTGGGATAGCATCCGCACCGATATCCAACGACTGATCGGCCTATTAACATCCGGCGCCCCCGCATGCGGCGCCCCCACGAGGCGGGTGAAGAGAAGGAGGAAGGCAAGATGTCCGGCGACGCAAAGGTGGTATTGACGGACTATGTGTGGGATTCACTCGATGTCGAGGAGGAGGCTCTCAAGGGGCTCGCCAGCCTCGTGGCGCTCCAGACGAAAACCCCCGAGGAGTTCCTGCCCGAGGCGAGCGACTGCGACGCCATTTTGAACACCTACGCCGGGCCCATCACAGCCGAGGCGATGGCCCAGATGCCCAAGTGCAAGCTCATCGCCCGATACGGAATCGGGGTGGACACCATCGACCTCAAGGCGGCGACCGAGGCGGGCATCATCGTCACCAACAACCCGACCTACTGCATCCAGGAGGTGGCCGAGCACGCCATGGCCCTGATGCTGGCCTGCGCCCGGCGGGTGCCCTTCTTCGACCGCCAGGTGAGGGCGGGCGAGTGGAACGTCATGGCCGGAAAGCCCTTGTTCCGCCTCGAGGGGAGCACGCTGGGCCTGTTGGGTTTCGGGAACATCGCCCGCGAGGTGGCCGTCCGCGGGGCGGCGTTCGGGATGAAGGTTCTCTTCTCGGACCCCTTCGTCGAGGAGGGCCAGTTCGAGGCCCCCGGAAGGAAGGTGGAGAACGATGAACTCTTCGGCGAGTCCGACATCATCTCCATCCACCCGCCGCTGATTCCACAGACCCGGGGGATGATCAACGACGAGGTTTTCACCTGGATGAAAAGCACCGCCTATATCGTCAACTGCTCCCGGGGGCCGATTATCGACACCGACGCCCTCGTGCGCGCCCTGGACGCTGGCGAGATCGCTGGCTGCGGCCTCGATACGACCGACCCCGAGCCCCTTCCCGACCCCCATCCCCTCCGGGGCCGGGACAACGTGATCATCAACCCCCACGCGGCCTGGTACAGCCTTGAGGCCATGAAGGGACTTCAGGCCGGTGCGCCGAGCGAGGTTCGCCGGATGCTTTCGGGCGAGTGGCCCGTCAATGTGNTTAACCGGGATGTGAAGGACAATAACCGGGCGGGCCTATAAGAAAANTGANTTCAANGAGTNTTGATGNAATTCNTGATAANGNAGTTTAAGAAAANNGGCGGATGAAGGGTGAATTTTTCTTGGACCGCCCCGATGGCTCGGGCGATGCTTTAGGCCCAGGCTGTAATGGTAAATGTTGTGTAATCAATGACTTGAGTGGTATTATTTCATGCCGGGCGGATCCTTGGGCGGGCGCCGCCCCGGCCGCCCATTTCTAAATGAAGAGGGGAGCCCACATGCCGGCTGCCTCCCGGAGCGCTCCCGAGAGCCCTCCCCAAACTGACCTCCCGGAATCCGCCGCCGCCGCCGAACTCGAGGACCTCAGGACACGGGTGGAGAATCTCTCCCGCCTGATTGACGTCACCGTTCTCGTCTCCTCCAGCCTCAACCTTCAGGAAGTGATGAACCGGGTCATGCAGATGGCCAAGGAGATGATGGACGCCGAGGCGGCCTCGATCATGCTCTGGAACGACGAACTCGAGTGCCTCGAGTTCGAACTCACCGTTGGTGAAGTCGGCGTGGATACCCTCAAGACCATCCGTATAGAAAAGGGGCAGGGCATCGCCGGCACGGTGGCGGAGACGGGAGAGCCCATGCTCGTGGCCGATGTCTCGAAGGATGATCGATTCTACGGCAAGGCGGACGAGGCCACCGGGTTCGAGACGAAATCCATCCTGGCCGCCCCCCTGATCGTCCACGACGGTATCGTCGGGGTGAGCGAGGTCCTCAACCACAAGGAGGGCCGCCCGTTCACCAACCACGACCTCGAACTCTTCGCCACTTTCTGCCGCCAGGTGGCTGTCGCCGTCGAGAACGCCCGCCTCCATGAAAATGAGATGAAGCAGAGTCTCCTCGATCAGCAGATGAAAATGGCGGCGGAAATCCAGCGGAGCTTTCTTCCGGCCGCGTTGCCCGAAGACGAGGGGAAACGCTTCGAGGTCGACGCCTTCACCCGCTCGGCCCAGGAGGTGGGCGGCGATCTCTACGCCTGTGAGGTCTTGCCGGACGGTCGGGTCGGCCTCGCTCTGGGGGATGTATCGGGCAAGGGCGTGCCCGCGGCGCTCTACATGGCTCGGGTGGTGAGCGAGTTCCGGATGATGTGCAGCAAGGGGGGTCCCCCCTCGGAGGTGTTGACGGCGTTGAACGCGGCGCTCGCCAGGGGCAAGATGCGTGGGATGTTCGTCACTTTCGTTTACTGCATCCTGGACCCAGCGACAGGGGAGCTCGAGTTGGGCAACGCCGGCCAGCTGCCCCCGCTTCTGGCGGGCGCCTCGGGCGGGGCACGGTGGATGGGGTCGGCCAGCGGCCCGCCGCTGGGGATGATTCCCACCACGGTCTACCAGCCCGATAAGATAAGCCTCGAGCCCTCCGACACCCTGCTTTTCTACTCGGACGGCATCGCCGAGGCCCAGGATACCTCGGGCGAGCAGTACGATCCGCACCTGCTGGTGGACGTCTCCGAGGCCGGGACCGGGGCGCGGCGGGTGCTCTCCCATGTGCTCGAGTCGGTCGAGGCCTTCAGCCGGGGAGCGTCCCAGGCCGACGATATGACGCTGGTTTCAATCTCCTGGGAGGGCGGACGGTGAAACGGTTTCAGATCGAGATACCCTCGGATCCCGCGTGCCTGAAAATCGTCCGCTCCTCGGTGGAGTCGCTGTGTTCGATGGCGGGAATGGACGAGAACGAGAGCTGCAAGATCACTCTCGCCGTGGACGAAGCCTGCTCGAACATCATCCGGCACAGCTACGAGGGCGCGACGGACAAGCCGATAATCTGCGAGGGAAAGATCGAGGGGAGCACCCTCTTTTTCATTCTGCGCGATTTCGGAAAAAAAGTGGACCCATCGAAAATCCGCTCCCGGGACCTGGCCGACGTCCGCCCCGGCGGGCTCGGGGTTCACTTCATCCAGGAGGTGATGGACCGCATGGAGTTCGAGGATTGCGGCGAAGAGGGAACCTGTCTTTTTCTTGAAAAAATCGTATCCACTACGGGGGCGCAGGATTGATGGAAATTGAAATCGAGGATTTGGGAAACGCATCCCTCGTTCGAGTGTCGGGCGAAGTGGATATGTCCAACTCGCCGACCGTTCGTGATAGCCTGATGGACCTGATCGCGGGCAAGGCGCCGGCGATCGTTGTGGACCTCGGGGAGGTGAGCTACATGGACAGCTCGGGCATCGCCACCCTGGTCGAGGGGCTTCAGGAAACCACCTCGTACGGCGGAAAATTCCGGATCGCGGGGCTGACCGAAAAGGTCAAGCAGGTATTCGAACTCGCCCGCCTGACGGATGTCTTCGATATCTATCCGGACGCGGAGCAGGCGAAAGAGGGGCTTTAGGCGTTGGCCGGCAAGCAGGAGACCTCCCCCGGGATCGAAGCGCTGGCGGCGCTCGGACGAGTGGTGATGGATGCCGGCGCGACGATCCGGAATGCCGCCGGGCTCTGCCGCGAGATGGCTTACTGGGGCTTCCTCGCTCCCTGGAAGCGGGAGCGCAGCGGGGTCAGGTGGGAGAGCGCCATCGAGCAGGGTGTGCGGGTCGGCTGGGAAGCGATCTTCATCGTTGTCATCATCAATTTTTTCGTGGGCATGATCTCGGCCCTCCAGAGCGCATCGCTCCTCAAGCAGTTCGGACAACTACTCCTCGTCGCGAACGCGGTCGCCCTGTCGATGACGCGGGAGCTTGGGCCCTTGCTCACCGCCATCATCGTCGCCGGGCGAAGCGGCTCGGCGTTCACGGCCGAGATCGGCAGCATGAAAATGGCCGAGGAGATCGATGCGTTGACGACGATGGGGCTCAACCCCGTCCGCTTCCTCATGGTGCCGCGCATTCTGGCGATGATGATTGCCGTGCCGATTCTGACGCTCATCGCCGACTTCATGGGGATTTTCGGCGGCTGGCTTCTCTCGGTCACCGTTGTCGATCTGGGTTCGTGGCAATACATTCGCCACACCATGGACGCCATCGACATGGGCGATGTGATGCGGGGGCTGACGAAGAGCTTTGTGTTCGGTTTCCTCATCGCCATGACGGGCTGCTATCTGGGTATCAAGGTCGAGGGAGGCGCGGAGGGCGTGGGACGCTCCACGACGAACTCGGTGGTCGTCTCGATTTTCCTGATTATTTTCGCCAATTTGGTGTTCACGGCGTTTTTCTATGCGATCGAGTAGGAGCGCGAGCGGTGGCGAGCGAGGCAATAAACGGTGAAGCCGGAGACGTGGTTGTCGAGGTGCAAAATCTCGTGACCTACTACGGCACCCGGAAAATCCTCAAGGATGTCAGCTTCGACATCCATAAGGGGGAAATATTCGTCATCTTGGGCGGGAGCGGCAGCGGGAAATCGACGCTATTGCGCCATATTGTCGGGCTGCTCCAGCCCTCGGAGGGCTCGATCCGGGTTTTCGGGCACGAGACGGCGACGATGACCGAGGAGGAGTGGCAGCCCGTCCGCCGCCGGATGGGGGTGCTTTTTCAGGGAGGCGCGCTGTTCAATTCGCTCACCGTCGGCGAGAATGTAGCGCTTCCCCTTCGGGAGTACACCGATCTCCCCGAGGCGACGATCGGGATTCAGGTGCGGATGAAGCTGGGCCTGGTGGATCTGGCCGGTTTCGAGGACCTCAAGCCCGATCAGCTTTCTGGCGGAATGAAAAAGCGGGCCGGTCTCGCACGGGCTATTTCGATGGACCCGGAGGTATTGTTCTTCGACGAGCCCTCGGCGGGCCTGGACCCGATTGCGGGGGCCGGCCTCGACGACTTGATCCTCAGGCTGAGGGACACCTTCGGGATGACGATAGTGGTCGTCACCCACGAAATGGAGTCCATCAAGAAAATCGCCGACCGCGTGATCATGCTCTTTCAGGGGGAGCCGACAGCGATAGGGCCACTGGAAGAGGTCATGAAGACCGATCATCCGAAGGTGCGGCAGTTCTTCCAGCGCCATGCGGATGATGAGAAGGTTGATCCACACGAATACCTCGAGTACCTCACCGCAGGCGGCGGCAAGGAGCACTAAGAATGCCGGAAAATACGGGTAATCAAGTGAAGGTGGGCCTCTTCGTCGCCGCCGGCCTGGGAATCTTCGCACTGTTCATCGTTTCTTTGGTGGGCTTGGGGCTGGGAGGGAGCAAGGACACTTACAGCGTGTTGTTCAAGACCGTGGCCGGCCTGGAGAACGGCAGCATCGTGCGCCTCGGCGGGCTCAAGGTCGGGCGCGTCGAGAACGTGGGCATATCGGTGCGGAACGCGCGGATGGCTGAGGCTGTCATTTCCGTCAACACGGGAACGCCGATTCGGCGGGACTCGAGGGTGTTGGTGACATCGGTCGGGGTCACAGGGTCGATGTATCTTTCAATCACGCTGGGCTCGCCGGACGCGCCGCTGTTCAGGCCCGGCTCCGTCCTCCGGGGCCAGGAGGCGGCGAGTTTCCAGGACGTGATCAACGAGGCGCAGGGGGTGGCCTCCCGGATGAACAAGGTTCTCGGGGGGCTCGACGAGACGGCCCAGCTGGTTTTCTCGGACATCCAGAAGCTCGTCCGGAGCGCGCGCACGAAGTTCGATACGATTCTGGGGGCGACAGGCCGGGCGGTGGCCCGGGTGGAGAATATTTTGAGCGAGGAGAACGAGCGGACAATCACGCGGTTCCTCGCTTCGCTGGGAAAGGCGGCCGATCGCCTCGAGAAAAATATCGGGCCCGCCGTCAAGGAGTTTCAGCTGACCCTCCAGAGGGTCCGCAAGTCGTTGGCCCAGGTGGACCGGACGGCGGACTCGTTCACGAAGCTGGCGGGCGACTCGTCCGACTTCGTGGCTGAACTCGAGGGCCGCCTCAGCGCGGCCGACCGGTTGCTGGCCCGCTTCGATAGGGTGGGCGAGGGCCTCGAGAAGGTGCTCGCCTCGGGCGAGAAGGTCGTGGGCGAGTTGACGGGGGCGCTCAAGAGCGAGGTTCGGATCGTCCGCGAGGAATTGCAAAAAGAGATCGCGGCGACGGGGAGCGCCGTGCGCGGCGAAATCAGCGGGGTGGGCGATCAGGCGAAATCGACTCTCCGCAAGGGCGGGGCTAGCCTGGACAATGCCCTCCGCGCCGTCGAGGGCGTCGCCACCCGCGTGGACGGTTTTTTGGTGACGAACCAAAACGAGTTGAGGGGAATTATTCTGAATTTCGGCTCGCTCTCGAAGCGGTTGAACACGATTCTCCTTCAAATTTCGGGGGGCGAGGAGGGCGAGCGGCTCAAGGGGGCGGCAGAGGAGCTCCGGCTCGCCATGGGCCGGGCGCGCTCGCTTCTCACCCAGCTCGACGATACGGTGGCGGGCCACCGCGAAGACATACAGATTTTGATTACGGACCTGCGCGAGACGGCCAGTAACCTGAGCGAGTTCACGGCCACGATCAAGGACCGGCCCTCGTCGATCATTTTGAGCGCGCCGGCCGCTCCGAGGACCTTCAAGTGATGAGGATCGTCATATGTTGAAACCAGCGGGTGGAATCCGGCGCTCCCGGATCGGGACTTACTGGGCGGCGGCGCTGCTGGCGGTAGCGGTTCCGCTGGGCGGGTGCGGGGTAGGGACCGAGAAGGCGCCCGAGACGCGCTACTTCGTCATCGACTACGCACTCAAGCCCGAGAAGGGCGCGCGGACAACTCCGGTGACGGTGGGAGTTGATAATTTTCGCTCGGACTCTATCTACCGGACCGAGAAGCTTGTCTTCCGCAGGGTGCCCTACCAGGTCGATTTCTACCCCTATCAGCGCTGGGGCGCGCGGCCCGACGAGATTGTCACCGACCGGATGATCGATCACCTTCTGGCCACCGGGAGCTTTCGCGAGGTCGTCCGCTCGGCCAGCGGGGCGCCCTCGGATTACCTCGTGCGCGGCCGGATCAAGCGGTTTGAGGAAGATAACGTCTCTAATTCTTTTTTCGCCGACGCCCAGATAGAAATTACCTTGATCCACAGGCGGTCGGGGAAGGTGCTTCTCCAGCGGCGCATCTCGCGGCGCACCCGGGCCCGGACCCAGCCGCCTCACGGCTTCGTGAACGCTATGGCTGAAAACCTCAAGGGGCTTCTGGGCGAGGCGTCGGCCCAAATCGCCGAGGCTGTTTCGAAACATCACGGCCGGATGGCCAAACGGCCTTGACAGGGGGATGTTTGCCCCGTAGTTAATCTGGGAAAGCTTTTAACAGCACCGCAATCAAACCGTCCGGGGTAGCAAACCGAAGGCCAAAACTGTTAAATTACCTAGCCGAAAAGGCGATTAGCTCCTGTGAGTCTCCGGGCGCTTGGCCGGGTGTCCTTTGTGTGCGACTTGCCGCCGAGGAGAGTTCATTCCCGGCGGGGCGCCGGCCGGCCGGCCGGGCGGGGCTTGGAGGAAGGATGAACACCAGGCTGAAATCTCCCGAAATAAAATTCCCCGCCGAATACGAGGCGGAGGTCCAAAGCGCTTCGTCCTTCATGGACCGCCGCCGCTTCATGAACTATTCGGGGTGGGTCGGTATTCTGGGAAGCTTGGCCATCAGCCTACTGGGCTTCCTCCGGTTCATGTTTCCGAGGGTCTTGTTCGAGCCGGCATCCACCTTCAAGGCCGGAAAGCCCAGCGACTATGCCGTCGGCACCGTGGATACGCGTTTCGCGCTCTCTCACCGCGTCTGGATCATCCGCGAGGAGCGGGGGTTCTATGCGCTGAGCGCGATATGCACCCACCTGGGCTGCACGCCCAAGTGGTTTGCCAACGAAGACAAGTTCAAGTGTTCCTGCCACGGGAGCGGATTCAAACGGAGCGGGTTTAATTTCGAGGGACCCGCACCGCGCGCTCTGGACCGGTTTAAAATCGTGTTGGGCGAGGACGGAGAGATGGTGGTGGACCGGGGGAAGGACTTCCGCCTGGAGCGGGGGGAGTGGACAAAGCCCGAGGCCTATCTTTTCATTTGATTCGCCGGATATATATCTTATCGCCCCGAATAGGGGTTTCGGGAGGATTGGATGGCAAGCCTTAAAGAACGCTTCAGTTTTGACCAGATGAAGCGAAACATCGTTGATTCCCAGGTTTGGCGGTCGATGTTCCGCCACGGCTACGAGGACACGCCGCGCAACCGCGTCCTGATGGTGGTGGACAACCTCTGGCTCCACCTTCACCCGACGAAGATTCGCCGGCATGCCATCCGGATCCGCTTTACCTGGTGCATGGGCGGAATCACCTTTTTATTGTTCCTCTACTTGACGGTGACGGGCGTTATCCTGATGTTCTACTACCGCCCGGTGGGCGAGTACGCCTATCTCGACATGAAGTTTCTCGAGTTCGACGCCCCCTTTGGGATGTTCATGCGGAACATGCACCGCTGGGCGGCGCACGCCATGGTCATCACGGTCTGGCTTCATATGCTCCGGGTGTTCATGACGGGCTCCTACAAGCCGCCCCGGGAGTTCAACTGGGTGATCGGGGTTCTGCTCCTGACGCTCACGCTTTTGCTCAGCTTCACGGGATACCTTCTCCCCTGGGATCAGCTCTCCATCTGGGCGGTGACGGTGGGGACGAACATGGCGCGGGCGACGCCGCTGATGGGCTCGGAGGGCCCCTTCGCCGAGCTGATGGGCGTCACACCCCGCTTCGACGCCCGCTCCGCCCTCCTGGGGGGCACCATCGTCGGACCGCCCACCCTTTTGCGCTTTTATGTGCTTCACTGCATCGTGATTCCCCTGATTGCCTCGGGGTTGATGATGATTCACTTCTGGCGGATCAGGAAAGACGGCGGAATTTCGGGGCCCCTCTAGGCCCGTTATCGAGAGGCGGCAATCGTGGCGAAAGAAGACAAGGTAGTCGGCACGGCCGAAGATTTCCCGCGGACGAGTTGGGAGCGGGTCAACGACAAGATTCACGTCTGGCCCTATCTCACTCGGCTCGAGTTCATGGCGGCGATCATCATAACGATTCTGCTCACCGTCTGGTCGATTACTATAGACGCGCCGCTCGAGGAGCCGGCGAACCCCTCGGTCACGCCCAATCCCTCGAAGGCGCCCTGGTACTTCCTCGGGCTTCAGGAGATGCTCGTCTACTTCGATCCATGGATAGCCGGGGTGGTGATGCCTGTGCTGATCATCGTCGGGCTGATGGCGATTCCCTACATCGACGTCAACCCGGCGGGGAACGGGTATTACTGCTTCAAGGAGCGCCGGTTCGCCATCCTCACCTTCCTGTTCGGTTTTCTCGTGCTCTGGGTTCTGCTGGTCATCGAGGGTACGTTTTTGCGCGGGCCGGGCTGGAACTTTTTCATGCCCTGGGAGAAGTGGGATCCGCACAAGATCGTCGCCCTGACGAACGTCAATTTTCCTTACCTGTTCGGGTTCAGGGAGTACTGGGCCCAGGCCGCCTTTGGTCTTTTCAGCATCGCACTCTGGTACGCCACCATTCCGGCCTGGTACATCTGGCGCCGCGCCACGCTGGTGAACGTCGGTTTCACCCGGTACGCCCTCAAGGCGTTCCTGTTCATGACGATGATGGGAATGGTGGCCAAGATGTTCCTGCGAATCGCCTTCAACGTGAAGTACGTCCTCGTGCTTCCCTGGTTGAATATCTGAGCCGAGGAGAGGAGCCGCATGAGCCAGGAGGGGAGACCCAAAAAACATTTGTGGTGGGATGCCTGCGGGCTGCGCCTGTTGATGACGGCCCTTGTTGTGGGAGTGAGCGTTTTTTACTGGCTGGCCTAGCGGCGTAGAAATAAAATCGATAAAGAAAAAAAGCCCCCTCGCCGAGGAGGCTTTTTTCGCTCCGGACGTCTTCGCTCTTAAGCGGGCCAGGGGAGCCCGCGCGCCCTGAGTAGCTCCCGGAATTTCGACACATTGATCAGCTCCATCGGGGCCCCTTCGGTGTACTTGACCACTTCCTCGGTAAAGAAGCCGGTCGATACCAGGATTCCCTTCAGGGCTTTTTCGGCCCGAACGGTATCGGAGAGGCCGATGACGCGGATGGAGTCCACATAGTGGCCGTCGGGCACCAGTATCCCCTGAACGATATAGTCGCCGCCGATCACGGGGGCCGGGTTGTGGGCGAGAATGTCGACTTCCTCGTCGTTCACCCAAATGGTCTCGACTATCCTCAGGTCTATGTCTTCGAGAAGGTTCTTGAGCGCACGCTCGAACTCCTGGCGCGACATTCGGCGGAGGTCCTGGACCTCGGAGTCGGTCCGGTTTATTTCGAAGTCCTCTTCGAGTGCGATATTCGTGGTGGTCTTCTTGACGAGGAAGATCGCGAGGAATCCCAAAATAAGGGCAAAAACTATGACTTCAATCATTTCGTGCCCGTCCGGAACCTTTAGAGGAAATGGCGGCAGGCAAGAAGGGTTCGGCGCCGGCGGATGCACCTGGCCGGCCCGGTGACCGGGGCGCCCCCCCCAATGGTTTGTTGCTAGCGGATCATCTCGTCGTAGATGGCGTCCTTTTTTCCTTCCTTGCTGAGCTTGTCGTGGCGGAGGCCCTGAGAGATCGAGAGCCACACAAAAAATGCGACAAGGGGCGCCATAATCGCGATGGGGATATTGTCGGGTTTCGATAAAATCTTAATAAACTCTTCCATCTCGGAGTAATCCCTCTCTGCCCTTGGGCATTCAGACGGGCGATGCCGCGCTCTCTTAAACGGGGGTATTCTCTACAAAAAGGGTGGGAGAGGCAAGTCTCTGGAGTCTGGGCCGGCCCGGCCGTCTCCCTGAATCGCTTGACAAAAAAAGAGGAAAACGGATATATGACCAATGAAGTCCGGTACTTGGCGCCGCCGGACGAACCAACTGCTCCCCTGCCCGGATTTTTTTTGAGGAAACCGGATGCCGCATTTTATTTTCAGTGATTGTATCGGGTGCGATGCCTGCTTTCCTGTGTGTCCGACGAGTGCCATTCGCGGCGACAGCGGGGTCGGCGTCACCGCCAAAGGTTTCGAGGGCAAGGGCCGGGAGATTTATGTCATCACCCAATCCCTGTGCATCGATTGCGGGGTGTGCGGAAAGTACTGTCCGGTCGAGTCGATTCAAGACAAAAGCGGCGGCCGCATCACGAATATCAAGCACAAGGAAATGCCCAAGGCTTTTGTCATCGAGGAGAATTGCACGGGATGCGTCTGGTGCGTGGACATATGCCCGTTCGATTGCATCGTCATGGCCCGCTCCTCGGTCGAGCGCGACCACAGCCAGGTGGCCGTCGTGGACCAGAGCAACTGCGTGGGCTGCCGCCTCTGCGTTGAAATATGCAACAAAGGGGCGGTCGTGGTGAACCGCCACGTCTCCGAGTCCGACTATATGGCGCCTGGCATGGCGGACTTCGTGGTATCCCCCCTCCGCGCCTACTGATCACCGTTTTCTCCGGATCGCTTGGGCCTCCTCCGCGTCGGGGGGTCTTTTTCGCTAGGGGCCTTAACGTCCCTGTCTTGACGCTATATCCTCCCCTCGGGTAGCGTTTTAACGGAAGCGGACCCGAACGAGGAGAGAGCGGAATGCCTCCCAGGCTAGAGGGCCTTCCACCGGCTCGGATCATGGACATCGTTGACTTGGTGGAAGAGTACGCCTCGGGCAACTCCGACCTCATCACACGCGCCTACATCTACACAGCGAAGGTCCATCGCGGGCAATCCCGCATTTCGGGGGAGCCCTATATCTCCCATCCCCTCGAGGTGGCGCGCATCCTGGCCATCATGCGCCAGGACCCCGAAACAGTGGCCGCCGGTATTCTTCACGACACGGCGGAGGACACGGGAGCGACCATCGACGAAATCACCCAGCTGTTCGGCGGCCACGTGAGCGGGCTCGTGGACGGCGTGACCAAGCTGGCCAGGCTCGATAACTCCAGCGCCCGGGTTCGCCAGGCGGAAAACTACCGGAAAATGCTTGTCGCGATGTCGCACGATATTCGCGTCATTTTAATCAAACTGGCCGACCGTCTGCACAACGCCATGACCCTTGAGTATTTGCCGCCCGGACGACGAGAGCGGATCGCGCGCGAAACGGCCCAGATATACGCGCCGCTGGCTAACCGCCTGGGAATCGGGTGGCTCAAGGGCTCGCTCGAGGAGATCGCTTTTCGCCATCTCCATCCCGAGGAGTATGCGGAAATCGACGACAAATTGAAGGAGGGTTTCGCCGACCGGAAGGCTTTCCTCGAGGAGACGGAATCGCTGGTGTGCGACTCCCTCGGGCGGGCCGGGATCAATGTCGAAGTTTCGGCCCGATTCAAGCTCCATTCCAGCATCCACCGCAAGATGCGGGAGCAAAACCTCGACTTCCATCAGGTGTTCGATATTTCGGGCCTGCGCATCATCGTCGATGAGTTGAACGATTGCTACGCCGTTCTCGGCCATCTTCACACGATGTGGAAGCCGATTCCGGGCCGCTTCAAGGATTATATCGCCCTTCCCAAGGCCAATCTTTATCAATCCCTCCATACGACGGTCATGGGCGCTCGCGGCCAGCGCCTGGAATTCCAGATCCGGACCCGTGAGATGCACCAGATGGCCGAGCAGGGGATCGCCGCCCACTGGCGCTACAAGGAGGACGGCGAGGACGACAATTCATTCGATAAGTTCGAATGGCTCCGCCGCATCGTGGAGAGCCTTCAGGAAGAGACCGACCCCAAGAATCTCGTCGATTCGGTGCGGTTGAATCTGTTTCCGGACGAGGTGTTCGTTTTCACCCCCAAGAGCGAGGTCAGGAGATTTCCCCGGGGAGCCACCCCCGTCGATTTCGCTTACTCCGTCCACTCCGAAATCGGCCACCATTGCGTGGGAGCGAGGGTGAACGGCCGCATCGTTCCGCTGAACACCCGGCTGGAGAACGGTGATGTCGTCGAAATTCTCACCAACCCCCATCGGACGCCGGGCCGGGACTGGCTGAAATTCGTTGTGACGCCCCGGGCCAAGCAGCAGGTCAGGGCCTGGGTCCGCCATGAGCAGCGTCTTCGCTCCACGGATCTGGGGCGCGAGCTCCTCGACCACGAGCTCATCCTCTTCAAGGCCGATCCCGCCGTCTATCTCACCGATGATCGGCTCGAGGCCGCGGCGGGGGCGCTGAATCGGCAGAGCAAGGAAGACCTCCTCGCCTCGGTCGGTTTCGGCCGTCTTTCGGCCCGCGATGTCGTCCACTCCCTTCTTCCCGAGGAGGTCGTCCAGGGATACGAGAAGCGCGAGAATTCCCCCATCCGGCGCCTGGTTCAGCGGGTGGGCGGAAAATCTCCCAAGGCGATTCAGGTGAAGGGGCAGGACGACGTCCTCATCCGGTTCGCCAAGTGTTGCGACCCGATTCCAGGGGATCCGATCATCGGGTTCATCACCCGCGGGAAGGGGGTGACTGTCCACTCCCAGATGTGCTCGAGCGTCCACGACCTCTCGGGGGACAGCGAGCGCCTGGTCGATGTGGCCTGGGGCCAAGAGAAAAAAGACGAGATGCACACGGTGACCCTCGCGGTGGAGGCGGCGGACCGTCCGGGCATCCTGGCGGGATTGAGCGCGGCGATCGCGGAATGTGAGAGTAACATCGCCCGGATCGAGGCCGAGTCACACCACGACAAGGCGGGAATCCGCCTCGAGGTTCAGGTTCACGATTTGGACCATCTCAACGAGGTCCTGAGAAAAACGAGGGATGTAAAAGGCGTTCTTTCCGTCCTCCGCGTCGCTCCCCAAACCCGCCGAAAAGAGGTTCTGGGAGAATCGTTTCAGAATTAGGCCCATTCAGCCGACTCCCACCGCCCGGCAGGCGCGCATCAGCGCCCACTACCGCCCGTCGGCGCGCCGCCGATCCGGGAATGTGTTAAAACCGCCATCCGGATATTTTTATTAAATTAAGAGAGAAGTCATCTGATCATGCATTCACTCTGGAAGCGCCTTCTCTTCGCGTTCGTGGTGCTGGCCGCGGTCCTGCTGGCCGGTGTCGCGGGATACATGACCATCGAGGGTTGGAATTTCTTCGACTCCTTCTATATGACGGTCATATCCCTCACCACGGTCGGCTACGGCGAGGTGCGCGACCTGACCACCAATGGCCGCATCTTCACGATCTTCCTCCTGTTCAGCGGGATGGGTATACTGGCCTACGGAATGGGCACATTCACCGCGTTCCTGGTCGAAGGTCAACTGATGGATTACTTGAGGGGCCGGCAAATGCTTAAAAAAATCAAGCGTATGCGCAACCACTTTATATTGTGCGGCTACCGGGGAGAGGGCCGCTATGCGCTCGAGGAGCTCATCAAGACCAAAACGCCCCACGTCGTCGTCGACAAGGACATCTCCGAACTCAAGGACATCTTCCCCGAGCATGATCTCCTCGTCCTCGAGAGTGACCCCACCCGGGAGCAGACCCTGGTACAGGCCAACCTGGAGCACGCCCAGGGCCTGATCAGCGCGCTGAGTACGGACAGCGAAAATCTCCTGGTCGTCCTCTCGGCGCGGGAGTTGAGCCCCACGATCCGGATCATTTCGTGCGTCTTCGACCGCGACAGCGCCCAGAAGTTCCAGCGGGTGGGCGCCAACGGGACCGTCATGGCCGACTTCATCGGCGGCCTGCGCATGGCGTCGGAGGCGATTCGGCCGACCGTGGTCTCCTTCCTCGACGCGATGCTCCGCGACAAGGACAAGACCCTCCGCATCGAGGAGGTCACGGTCCTCGAGGAGGGGAACGACTGGATTGGCAAATCGCTCCGGGACATCGACTTCCCGCGCCAGACGGGCCTCCTGGTCGTCGCCGTGAAATCGCTGGACCCGGAGAAACACATCTATAATCCCGGGGCGGATTACGTGGTCATGAAAGAGGACGTCCTCATCGTCATCGGCGGCGCGGAGCAAATTTTCAAGATGAAGACTCTGCTGGGCCACGACCTCGGCGATAGCGAAACCGAAATCGAGGCGGACGGCAGCGCCGCTCCGAGAGAGGCGCCCGCGAAGTCCTGATGCCCGCGAAATCCCGATGAAAGGCGGCGGCGGAAAAAGGCGGCGCCCCTCCCCCTCGGACCATCCCTGCTCCCTTACCCCCAAGGAAGCCCGCGAGCTTCAACTCTCCCTCCGAGGCCGACTCAGGTTCCCCCCCCCCTCGGGCGTCCCCCGCGCACCGTGGCCGGGGCGGACATCTCCCACCTGCGTTTCGGCCGCCGGGCCGTGGCGGGCGTCGTGGTCCTCTCGTTCCCGGACCTTGAGGTGATCGAGGAGTCGCTCGCCGTGGGGGAGGCGTCGTTCCCCTACGTCCCGGGCCTTCTCTCGTTTCGGGAGGGGCCGCTGCTCGAGCGCGCCTTCGGGGGGCTCTCCCGGATGCCCGACCTCATATTTTTCGACGGCCAGGGAATCGCCCATCCGCGGAGGCTGGGGATCGCTTCTCATTTGGGGCTGCGGCTGGGAGTGCCCTCGGTGGGCTGTGCCAAGAGCCGGCTGTGGGGGGAGGCCCGGGGAACCGGCCGGGGAAAAAGGGGCATGGGAACCTCTGAAAGCGCCCGGAGGAGAGGTCGTGGGAGCGGTCCTCAGGACACGAAAAGAAGTCAAGCCCCTTCTATGTCTCTCCGGGTCACCGAATCGACCTGGAGGGCGCGATTCGCTACACGCTGGCCGTCTCTCCCCGCTACCGGATTCCCGTGCCCATCCGGGCGGCACATATCCGCACCAACGAGGAGCGCCGCCGGCTGGGAATTGTCTAGGCGAACTTGGCCCTGTCCCCACCAACTCTCCGATCAGCGAGGTCAATGAATACGGTTCTCGCCCTTCGGGCCGGTATCTCTTCGGCGCCGGTAAGACGGCCCGCCTGATCCCGACGAAAATATCGGTCAGAATTCACAGGTTAAATCAGGAAAGAGTTACGGGTAAAAAAAACCGCCCCCCTGTCGCGGGGCAGGGAGGCGGAAAAATTCGTTCGTCCGGGAGGGATTTCGGGAGGTTAGCCCTCGCCTCCCTTTTTGGGCGATTCAGCGGCCTTGAAATTGCTTCCGGTCATCAGGAAGTTCCGAAGCGCTTCGATCTGGCGGAGTCCGTCGCCTCCGAGAAGTTCCTCGTCAACCGGCTCGCCGTGACTGGTGATTTCGGCACGCCCGAACCGGGGCCCCAGGTTTTCGGGGCTCGAAACCTTGATCGTTTTCTCGTCAATCTCGGCGACGATCACGATGATCGACTTGCCCCCGATGCGCAGGGTGGCGGCTTTCTCCTCGGCGAGCTCGGCTTCACTCGCCGCGGTGAGAGCGTAGATCCAGCGGTCCTCGTCCTTTCCGGTCCGCTTGCCCGAGAGGACTTTCGCCTTGGCGCCGGCACCCTCGAAGAAGATTGGCATCTTGGTGCCGGGAACGATCTTCTGCGGGTTGCTGATCCAATCGGCTATCCAATCGGGGCGAAGGCGGTTTTTCGCGAACGAAAGGTCCGGCGCCGAGGGCGGTTCCTTACCCTGGGGCGGCGGCCACTCGCCGTGGCACGAGAAGCACTCTGCCTTGTTGAACAGCACGCGCCCGGCGGCCACGGATTCGGCCTTCACCCGGGTAGCGTCGAAATGGACATAGGGGCGGAGCTTACCGTCGAGGGCGGCGAAATAGTCCACGAGGGCGGCGACGTCCTTTGGCGGCATGTCGAAGCTGGGCATCCGAACCTTCAACCAGGGCCGGAGGAGAACGACGTTTTTCAGGAACCCGTAAAACCAGCCGGGCTGGACCTTCCTGCCCTCGCCGTTCAGGATGGGAGGTCCGTTGTTCTTCTCCTTATATCGCCGGAGGAGGTCGCCTCCCCAGTTCTCGATGACGTGGCAGCCCTGGCAGTTGTATTTCTCGATCATCCGGCGGCCGGCTTCGATCTTCCCGGCCCGCTCGTCGAACTCGTAGTGGACCGAATGGGGCGGGCCATGTCCGCCCATGCCGCGCAGGAGGGTGCGCAGGGAGCGGACCTCCGAGTCCGAGAGGTCGAAATTGGGCATCAGGAGTTTTTCACGCTTGGTCTGGTAGATTTTCGGGTTCTTCAGCTTGCCGAAAGTCCAGTCGTCCCAGGTTTCCTTCACGTTGACCACGTTGCCGAAGGAGAGTTCGAATTCTTCCTTGATGGAGAAGCGGGTCAGGTCGGGCCCGATCTTCGATGTCGTTTCCATGCCGGGGATGGCATGGCAGCCCTGGCAGCCCCGCTCCCGGACGAGTTTTCCGCCGCGCTTGAAGGCGGCCGCGTCGTCGAGCTTGGCCGGCGCCGCCCGCTTCGCGGAGCCGGAGAGGCTGATGAGGTAGGCGGAGATCGATTTCGCCTCGCCGTCCGAGAGGCGGAGGCT
>NYYB01000026.1 GCA_002685755.1 Nitrospinota bacterium | reverse complement strand
GCGGGAGGCACCGCCGAGGAAGGATAATAAGGTCGTTTTTGCTAATTCGAGAGCGTTGCCGCATAATTCCGATCTTATAACAAAAGGAGGTTCACCATGTGTTTCTTTTGCGGATGTTTTTGTGGATGTGGCGGAGGAGGACCATTTCAGAGCGTGAAAGTCATCCTACCTTCGGAGATAAAAACGCTACCAAGCGATCAAAAGGACCCCTCTTTTTTGAAAAAGACGGGGAAAGAAAATCAAAANGGCTGATCGCCAATTCCTCGCGGGGAGAATTCATATGAACCTTTTTGAGGAAGCCAAGTGGAATATGGAAGAGATCAGCGGGGAGGCCGATTTCTTCGAGAAAGCCCGCAAGAAAAAGAGGCAGATTATTTCTGGAGATTATTTTTTTGCGGGCNCTTACTGAGCAAAGCTGGTTTTTCGCTTGGANCCCATCATCGAGTGGACAAGCGAAAAATGGGCGGCCCTGGAAGGGCTCGCGGAAGAGTTCGGTCTCAGCATCGACGTCGAGAACGCCATTCACCTCCAGGAAGGCGCAGAGAAAAAGGAAATTGCCTCCATTCACGAGATCGGGGCCGAAAACGACATCCGAATCATCCCGGATTACGAGAAGGGCAACGAACTCTTGATGGCCATCGGATCACAGATATTTGAGGCACAGGCTGCCTCGTGTGGGGTGCCCCTCCAGCCACATTTCTGGACCGGCAACTCCTTTGTCCCGTGTTAGCCCACGGCGTTGGAGTTTCACCCAGAATTCCCAAATGACTTGTAAATCCGCCTTATATATTTCCTTGGCATATTCCCGTCCAAACGGGAAATCCGGGTTTAACCTGTTGAACTTTAATCCCTTACCCTACGACTGGAACCCCACATAGGGCCCGACGATTTCGATGTCGATATTTTCGNGCCCCCGGACGTAGGCGATCATTCGCCCCCCCATTCCTCCGGAGTGGGGCTCGACTGAAAATTCGGCCCCCCGCGCCCGGAGCCAGTCCGCCGCTTTCTCCACGTCCTCCACCCCAATGCCGAAATGATCGAGCCCCTGCACCCGGCCGGGGGCAACCGCGTCGGGAACTTCGTCAACCCTGAGACCGCGCACGAAAATCCGCATCGACCCCAGGAGAAGCGCCGCGCTCGGCGAGCCCTTGAAATCATCGTTATAGGAAATGATCTCGGCGCCGAAAACGCGCTCGAAAAAATCGATCATCTCCTTGGCATCGCCGCAAACAACGTGAACGTGATCGAATTTAAATTCCATGAGAGCCGCCTCCAGCGGACTGAATGATTACGGGGTGATGATTGTGGGAGAATCGGGCTCCGAGCCACCAGGTTCCGGGCCGCCGCTCTCCTCGCCATGCTCATGACCGTGGTCGTGATCGTGCTCATGATCGTGGCCTTGGTCTTGCGCCTCCTGGCTCTGCCGGATCGCACGCTCGAGCATGGCGCCGATGGAGTAACGGACCACCTCGGTGAAGAAGTCGGGTTGCGGCCCGCCCTCTCGCAGACGGTCGGCCAGTGAAATAATCTCGCTGGCGAGGGCAGCCTCNCCTTGTTGATGAAGCAGGTAGGCATTGTCCTCGAGTTGAAAACTGAGGCGNCGCAGTAAATCGGTATTGTTATAGAGTTCGCCCGCGGCTTCCTCTATCGCCTTGTCAAACAAGATGCGCCGCTGCTCGTCGTCCGTCGCCACCTGGCTCTGAAGCGCCTCGACGCATTTCTGAAAGTGGGGGACGATCAAACCCTCCTCGATCACCCAGGCCCAAAAAGCGGAATTACCAAAAATATCCTTGTGAGCGATTCGCCCATCCTCGCCCGAAGCCGACTGGACCAACGCCCGCACCGGATGATCCCCCGGAAACGGAAACACCTCCGGATCGGCCAGGGGAGCGAGGAGGATCCGCGANTGGGTGAANCCCTGGGGAATCGCCGAGCCGCTCCCGCTTTCGTTTTCCTGCTGTCCCCGCTGGAGGAGCCAAAACGCGTAACCCGCGGGAACCTCCACGGACGGCAGCCTTTGGTCCTGGGTCAACCTTCCGAAAAACTCCCGCAGCTCTTTCGAGGACATATCGGTTGAAACAAATTCCTGAATTCCCCGGCCGTGCCTAAGCCTCGCCTGAAAGATAGAGCGCCCCCTCGGCTGGCGCGAACGCGCGATCCAGAGAATGAGGTTTCCGGCGCCATCGACCGAACTGACGATGGCTTTGACGTAATCGAGCCCATGCGAGGCGAGGCGNGGGCCTATGGACGATGAATCCTCCTCGGGAGCAACGCCCTTGCCGCGAAGCCGGAATAGCGCCTTTCGAATACGTGAGCCGGCAGCCTTGTCCTTCACGGAATCGGCCAGGCGCGAGAGGCCCTCGACCGCCTCCGTCGTGGCCTCAGCCGTCATTGTATCGATTAAAACCGGTGGCGGAGCCGAACCCCGCGCCGCGAACGCATCCGCAAGCGCGATCGCCGCCTGAACCCAGACGCTTCCGGCACTCTCCCCCGAAAAGGCGTCCCGAAGGGCAACTTCCCGAAGGGAATCGGGAAGAGAATCAAGAATTTCGCTGATCGCGCCGGCCGCTTCGTCCGATAATCGATCGGCATCGGCGAGATCATCGGCAACTTTTCGCGCCCGCGCGATAGCGTCGCCGTCGAGTTCGGCGGGAATTTTCACCCCCGCGTCGAGCGCCTGAATGGTTTCTCGGAGTGCGAACAGATCGTCCGGCGCCCACCTCAGGGACCCGACGCGCTCCAAAAGACCGGGGACGGCTGCGGCATCTCCAAGCTCCCGAATCGAGCTTAGCGACGCGGCCCGACCCTCGGGAGCGGTAGCCGCCAGATGCTCGAGCATGCCGGCGACTCCGACCTCGCCCATCTCCCGAATCTCGTCAATCAAGGGCGCGGGAGCCATCGCCCCCGGCTGAGGCGGATCGGTGAACGAGGCCTCGAGGCCCACTGCGATTGCCCGCGCATGTTTCAATTCCTGCGGAGAATAATTTTTTTTCGATGATTTTTTCTTTGTTTTTTTCGCCACCGTAATCCTCTTTCAAAGCTCCATGATCGAAGCGGCGTGCATCATCCTTTGAGGAGAAGTAACCTGTCAAGACAGTGTTTTGGCCGGAATCGGCCTCGATTCCTTTCGATTCGGGAAAAAGGACGGACCCTTTGGGCATCCGCTCCATACCTTCGGAAATTCACTGCCTGACGCTCGGCCATCGGTGGGGCACGGCGGCCATGGCGGCAAGCGAAAGAGGCGTCTGCGCCCTTTCACTTTTAGGCGGCCAAGGAAGCCTCGACCGAATACTGGCCGATCGAGAAGGCCCCCGCCGAAAAACGACCCCCGCCAGCCCGGGCAATCCGCACCTTGAGCCGATGCGCGCCTGGCTTGATGCGCTACTCAACCAGGGGCGGTATTATGCCTTTTCCGTCCCCCTCGATCGGCCACCCGGAACCCCGTTTCAGGAAAGTGTCTGGCGGGCGGTCTCGGAGATTCCCCGGGGCGAGACAAAAGCCTACTCGGATATCGCCCGGACGATCGGAAATCCCCGCGCCTCCCGGGCCGTGGGCGCGGCCAATGCCGCCAATCCGATTCCACCGATCATTCCCTGCCACCGGCTGGTGGGAGTGGACGGCGGCCTGAAAGGCTACGCGGGGGGAACCGCGATGAAACGGTGGCTTCTTGATGTCGAGCGGCCCTGAGCCTTTTTACCCTGTGCATTTTTTTCGAGGAGCAATTTTTATCGACGAGCTAAGTGGAGAACCCGCGATGAAGAACTCCCTCTGGGTGGACACCGCATTCAGCCACACCGAAGTTCCCCTCCGCCTCGCTGACGCCGAAAAAGAACGCGGTGTAGCACAGGGGGATATCGTCTGCTGCGTGATCGACGTGCTGAGGGCCACCTCGACTATCGCCGCCGCTATGGGAAACGGCTGCGCGGGTTTTTATCCCTGCGCCTCACCGGACGCCGCGCGGGAGCTTGCCGTCTCGCTCCGCGCCGAGCACGGAAACGGCAACGTTCTCCTCGGCGGCGAGAAGGACGCCAGACCCATCGAGGGGTTCAACGGCGGAAATTCGCCCCGGGAGTACACAAGGGAGAGAATCGGGGGCCGCCGCCTCGTCTTCTCGAGCACGAACGGCACGAGAACCCTCGACGCCGTCAAGGATTGCCGCGCGGTTTTCACGGCCGCCTTCGCCAACCTCTCCGCTGTGGCGAATCGGCTGGCCGATGAGTTGAAAAAAGAATCCGCTCTCCTCATCGCCTGCTCGGGCCGGGAAGGGGGCTACACCGTGGAGGACACCGTCGTGGCGGGCGAGCTCATCTCGAAACTCACCTCCCTCGTCGGCGAGGTCGAGCTCTCCGACACTTCGGCGGCCGCGCTCGAGATATCAAAAGCCGCGGAGGGCGATGGCGCCGCGATGCTCCGAAACTGCCGCTGGGGCCGATACCTCGCCGGCCTCGGGCTAGGCGATGACATCGAATTCTGCGGAAAACGCGACTGGACCGGTATCGTGCCCGAGATGAGGGACGGGGTGATATTGCCGGGCTAGCCATCCTTCTCCCTCAGCGCCCGCTCAATCTCCCGCTCACCCTCACTCGATTTCCCGCCCGGCTTCATATGCACAAAAAACTCCCGGTTCCCCTTTGCGCCCCGGATGGGGCTCGCGCAGGCGGCGGCGGGGCCGAAGCCGTTTTGAGACGCCCATGTCCATAAGGATTCGAGCACAGTGCGATGCACGGCCGGGTCCTTGACGATACCTCCCTTTCCGACCTGATCGCGCCCGGCCTCGAACTGGGGCTTGGCGAGGACGATTATTTCGGATTTTTCCGCCATGAGAGCGAGAACAGCGGGGAGAACCTTCGTCACCGAGATGAAGGAGAGATCGACCGCCGCGAGGTCGGGGACCCCAGGGTCGGGGGCCTCTAGGCCCGCGGCTTCGGAGCCCACGGCGCCGGCGAAAACCTTTTTTGTCAGGTAACGGGCGTTCACACCCTCAAGCACCGTGACGCGCGGGTCCTCCCTGAGCGACCAGTCGAGTTGGCCCCTGCCGACATCGACGCAGACGGCGCGCCGGGCCCCTCGCCGGAGCATGACGTCGGTAAACCCTCCGGTTGACGACCCGACATCGAGAAAGAAACGGCCTTCGGGTGAGATGGTGAACTCATCGAGGGCGGCGGCGAGCTTGAGCCCTCCGCGGCTGACGTATGGGCAGGGGTCTTCCTTGACGGCAATGTCGGCGTCGGGAGGAAAAACAGAGCCGGCCTTGTCGGCCAAGACGCCTTTAACGGTGACGCGGCCGGCGAGGATGAGACGCTGAGCCCGCTCGCGGCTAGGAGCGAGGCCCCGCTCGACGAGAAGGCGGTCGAGGCGTTCTCCCTTAGGCATGCCCAGAGAGCGAGGAGGCTTTCTTGGCCCGGCCTTCGATTAAATCGCGGGCGGCCTGGGTGATGTCGCCGGGCGTGAGGCCGCAGTCCTCGCGCTGAAGGTCGGGCGCGCCGTGCTCGATGAACCGATCGGGGAGTCCGAGGCGGGTCACCGCGACATTTTCAATGCCCCGCTCGGAAAGAAGCTCGACGACGGCGGAGCCCATGCCGCCCATGCGGACGCCTTCCTCGATGGTGACAAGGCGCTTGCACCGCCGGGCGAGGTCCACGATTTTCTCCTCGTCGAGGGGTTTGACGAAGCGAAGATTCAGCACGGCCGCCTGGATGCGCAACTCATCGAGTTGGGCGGCCGATTCCATCGAAAGACCGACCATTGGACCCAGCGCGATGAGGGCCACGTCCTCGCCCTCGCGGACGAGTTCGGCCTCGCCGATCGGAAGCGGTTCGATTTCCTCATCCATCTCAACGCCCTCGCCCGCCCCTCGGGGAAAACGCACGGCCACCGGACCGGGATACTCGATGGCGGTGAGCGTCATGCGCTGAAGCTCGTTTTCGTCCTTGGGCGACATGATGACCATGTTGGGCAGGCACCTGAGATAGGCGATATCGAAGGCGCCCTGGTGCGTGGGCCCATCGTCGCCGACCAGGCCCGAGCGGTCGAGGGCGAAGGTGACGGGCACATTTGTCAGGCAAACATCGTGGATGATCTGGTCATAGGCCCGCTGAAGGAAAGTGCTGTAGATGGCGGCGACGGGTTTCATCCCTTGAAGCGCCAGACCCACCGCGAAAGTGACAGCGTGCTGCTCGCACATCCCCACGTCGAAGCAGCGATCCGGAAACTCGGCCTGATAGTTCACCAGCGCGGTTCCCTCGAGCATGGCCGCCGAGATGGCCACAATTTTTTCGTCATTCCGGCTCAGCTTGGCCATCGAATCGGTGAAGACCTTCGCGTAGGCCGGCGGGCCGGGGCCCTTTTTCTTGAACTCGCCCGTCTCGGGGTCGAATTTCGTGACGCCGTGGTAGGTGACAGGCTCTTTTTCGCTGTAGGGATATCCGTAGCCCTTCTGGGTGACCACGTGGACCAGGTTGGGACCCTTCATTTTCATCACGTTGCGCAGGGTGGGCAGGAGAAGAT
Source organism: Nitrospinota bacterium (assembly GCA_002685755.1). Lineage (GTDB taxonomy): Bacteria > UBA8248 > UBA8248 > UBA8248 > UBA8248 > UBA8248. The sequence continues at coordinate 5,563 of NYYB01000026.1, read as the reverse complement.
CGAGACGGTGGCCGTCCACGGGCCCGATGTAGCGGAACCCCAACTCCTCGAACAGCATCCCCGGCACAATGAAATTCTTGACCGAATCCTCGACCCGGTCCATCAGGGCCACCGCCGTCTCGCCCACCATCGGAACCTGAGTGAGGAGCTTTTGCACTTCGTCGCGGACCTTGCGGGCGCGATTGGCCCATTCGCCGGTCATGATGCGCGCGAGATAAGAGCACATCGCGCCCACGTTTTTCGAGATGCCCATCTTGTTGTCGTTCAGGATGACGGTGACGTCGCGGTCCATGTGGCCGGCGTTGTTCAGCCCTTCCATCGCCATTCCGGCCGTGAGGCTGCCGTCCCCGATGATGGCAACGACATTGTAATCCTCGCCCTGGAGATCGCGGGCGGTGGCCATGCCGAGGGCGGCCGAGATCGAGGTTCCCCCGTGTGCCACGTTCAGCGCGTCGTACTCGCTTTCCCGCCTGTCGGGGAAACCCGCGATGCCGCCCCACTGGCGAAGCGTCTCGAAGCGGTCGCGCCGCCCGGTCAGTATCTTATGCCCGTAGGCCTGGTGGCCCACGTCGAAAATCAGCTTGTCGCGGGGGGTGTCGTAGAGATAATGAAGCGCAACGACGAGCTCGGTGGCGCCCATCGATGCACCCAGGTGCCCCCCCGTTTTGGAGGTCACCTGGATGATCATGTCCCGGATTTCGCTGACGACCTGGGGAAGCTCTTCCTCGTTCAATTTCTTGAGATCTTCCGGGCTGTCAATCCGGTCAAGCAGTTCGCCCATATCCTCACTTCCGCCGGAGCAGAACCTTTCTTTCGCTTCCAGAAAGCGTCTGGATGCCTGTCGGGGCGTTAACTCAATGAGATTCCTTGCGTTCCAAGGCTTGCCTCAACATGCTAGTGGATGTTCAGAATCTCCGCAATACAATAAACCGGGCGAGGGCGGCGAGCGCCGGAGCCCCCCCCTCAAAAGCGGCCAGAGCGCCGATGGCCTCCTCGGTCACCCGCCGGGCCATCTCCTTCGAGGCATCGAGGCCGTGCAGGGCCGGATAGGTGACCTTTTCCTGGTCGGCATCCGTTCCCGTTGATTTTCCCATTAATTCAGCATCGCCCTCGACGTCGAGAATATCATCGACTATCTGAAAGGCGAGCCCCGCTTTCTCTCCGTAACGGGCGAGGGCGCTCATCTCATCCGGGCTCCCGCCCCCGAGAAGCCCCCCCATATAGACCGATGCCCGGATCATGGCCCCGGTCTTCCGGCGGTGAATTTCCTCGAGTTCGGGAGGATCGCTCACCTTACCACCCGCGCGGATGTCGAGAAGCTGGCCTCCCACCATGCCCGTCGCGCCGGCCGCTTCGGCCAGAGTCCGGACGCCTTCCATGGTCCGTTCCGGCCCGGCCGAATCGGCCATCCTTTCGCCGGTCATGAGTTCAAATGCCAGGGTCAGGAGGCCGTCCCCACCCAGTATCGCCGCCGCCTCGCCGAATACTTTGTGGCTGGTGGGATTGCCACGGCGAAAATCGTCATCGTCCATCGCGGGAAGATCGTCATGAATGAGCGAATAGGTGTGGATGCATTCCAGGGCGCAGGCGGCGGGAAGCACCAAATCGGGAGCGCCGCCCACGGCTTCGGCCCCTGCGACGCAGAGGATCGGGCGAAGTCGCTTCCCCCCCGCAAAAAGGCTGTAGCGCATAATCCGAAACATTTCGGAGGGCTCGCCGCCATCCTCCGGCACCAGGTGATCGAGGGTTTCCTCCACACGGGCGGCCCACTGCTTCATATAGGCGGCGGCGTCCACCCGGGCGGCGCCGGAATCAAGGCTCATGCCGTTTATTCTTCCTCTTCCTCGTCTTCATCCTCGAAAGAGCGAAGAGAGAGAACCTCCTCCGCTTCGCCCGCAAGCTCCTCGACGCGCTTTTGCGCGGAGTCGAGTTGCTCGCGGCAATAGCGGAAAAGCGTCACGCCTTCCTCATAGAGGCCAACGGCTCCTTCTAAAGGGGCCTCGCCGCCTTCGAGCTCTTCAACGATTTCCTCGAGGCGCTCAAGTGCCTCCTCGAAATTTTCGGGGCCTTTCTTCGATGAAGCGGATTTTTTCGCCGCGTTCAAGGTCCTTCTCCTCCTCTCAAGCTCTCCTCCACCCAGCATGTCAGCATACCTTCGGAAAGACGCAGACGCACTCGTTCACCCACACCAGCCTGCTCCGCCCGGCGGAGCAGTGCACCGTCGTTTTCCCTGTAGGCCAAACTGTACCCACGGGCCAGGACCGCCAGCGGGGATACGGCTTCCAGCCGCCCCGCGGCGCCGTGGAGAGCCGATGCCTTTCGCTCCCGGCCACTTTCATCCGCCAACCGCAACCGGCGCATCATGTCCGAAAGATCCTCCACGCTCCGGCGCACCGCAGCGTCCGGCGAGGAGGCGGCCAGCCTCGGCAGGATGGCGCGAAGACGGGAAAAGCGGGCGGCTTCGGCGTGCCGGGCCTCCCGCCACATACGCTCGAAAAGGCTATCCACCCGCTGCGCGAGAACCCCCAGGGCGTCCTCGGGACGCCGGAGGGTCCGCTCCGCCCCGATGGCCTCAAGGCGCGCTTCGAGTTCACCGATTCGAGCCTCGGTCAGCCGGTTCAATGTCTCGGTCATTCGGTCCAGATCGCGGGAAAGCATCTGCCAGCCCCGGGCCACCACCTCGGCCGCCGCGGTCGGTGTGGGGGCGGCGGCGTCCGCGGCCAGATCGCTCAGCGAAGTGTCGATTTCATGTCCCACCGCCGACAAAACCGGGGTCTCGCAATTTACTATCGCTCTGACGGTCACTTCTTCGTTAAACGCCCAGAGATCCTCACGGCTTCCCCCGCCCCGGCCCACGATGATCAGATCGGCCGCCCGTTCCATCCCCCGAAGCCCCCGGTCCGCACGATGAAGAGCCGCCGCAATCGACTCCCCCGCCTTATCTCCCTGAACAAGGGTGTGTACCAGAACGACCTCGACGATGGGCGCTCTCTCGGACAGCACTCGCAGCATGTCCCTCAAGGCGGCCCCTTCGCGGCTGGTGACCAGGGCCACCCGCCGGGGACGGACGGGGAGCGGCCGCTTGCGCTCCGGGGAGAAGAGACCTTCCTTTTCGAGGCGCTCCATCAGCTGGCGAAAGGCCACCTCGAGAGCGCCCTCGCCGAGCGGCTCCATCGACAGGACGGAGAGCTGAAAACGGCCGTCGCGCTCGTAGAGCGTCACGCGGCACTTCAACAGAACGCGCATGCCGTCCTCGGGCTCGAAGCGCAAGAATCGGCGGCGGCCCGAGAACATGACCGCGCCCACCTTGGCAGTGGCGTCTTTAACGGAAAAATAAGCGTGGCCCGAGGGGTAGGTTCGCCAGGAGGTCACCTCTCCTTCGACCAGGACTTCGGCGAACTCCCCCTCGAGGAGGCCTTTGACTCTGGAATTGAGCTGGGAAACCGTATAGACGGGCGGCCCCGCACCGGCGGAAGCGGAGGGACCCAGAAGATCGGCGCTCACGCGGGTGTACTCACTCAGAGGGCGGAAGATTAGCCGGATGCATGGTCGCGGAACGCCCGGACGGTATTGGCCATCAGCATGGCCACGGTCATCGGACCCACACCGCCCGGAACGGGGGTAATCGCCGAGACCTTCCCGACGAGGGCGTCATAATCACAATCGCCCACCAGCTTTTCGTCGACGCGATTGATGCCGATATCGACGACCACGGCACCCTCCTTCACCATATCGGCTGTCAGGAATTTAGGGCGTCCGAGGGCGGCGACGACGATATCGGCCTCGCGGGTGACCGCCCCGATATCGGATGTACGGGAGTGGCAGACGGTGATCGTCGCGTTCTCGTGCAAGAGTAAAAGCGACAGCGGGAGGCCGACGATTTTGGAGCGCCCGATCAAGGCGACGGATTTACCCTCGATTTCGATTTCGTAGTGTTTGAGCATTTCGATGACGCCGGCCGGGGTGCAGGGACGAAGAATCCCCTGCTTCAGGGCCATGCGCCCAAAATTCTCGGGGTGGAATACATCGACGTCCTTATCGAGGGCGACGGCGCGGAGGGCCTCCTGCTCGTTCAGATGACCGGGCAAGGGTAACTGTATAAGAATTCCATCCACTGCGGGGTCTGAGTTAAGGCGGCTTATGAGGTCGAGAAGGTCCCCTTGATCGAGATTTTCGGGTATGCGGTGGTCGAAAGTGAGGATGCCCAATTTCTTGGCGGTTCGCTCCTTGATGCGGACGTAGACCTGGGAGGCGGGGTCCTCCCCCACCAGGACGACGGCGAGACCGGGCGGGCGGCCGGTCTTCGCAGCGAGGCCCTCGATTTCGGAGCGAAGCCTTTCAGTCAGTTTTTCGGCGACGGGCTTTCCCTTCATGACAATAGCGGAGGTTTTCTGTTCCATTTTCGGTCCATTTCGGCGGGAGGTCAGTCCAATGCGCCCCTCATATCACGATTCGGCTAGCTTTCAAAATGAAATCGCAAAATGAACTCACCGGGCCCCGGTCGCCGGACCCCTGACCCCGGCAGACGAAAATCAACCGGAAGAAGCCTCCTAAATGGGGACAAGGAATACACCCCGGACAAAGGAGGGCGTCCACACTGCCGGCCCCAGCAGGGAGCCTCGAAATACCGGTGGGATCGGCGTTAAAATTGCCGGAGGCGAGGAATCGCCAGAAACATCTCAATCGGGAAATCCCGGGACCTTCGGGAAAATTTGCCAAAGGGGATTTTCAAATGAACGAGTTCTGCACGCCCTATCTCACGGTCGATATTATTATCGAAGCAAGAGAGGGCATTGTTCTCATTGAACGGAAAAACCCGCCCCCCGGCTGGGCCCTTCCCGGCGGATTCGTGGACTACGGGGAGAGCCTCGAGGAGGCCGCTCTCAGGGAGGCCAAGGAGGAAACCTCGCTCGATGTCGAGTTAATCCGCCAGTTCCACGCCTACAGCGACCCAGCGAGGGATGCCCGCCAGCACAATGCCACCGTGGTTTTTATCGCTCGGGCCACAGGCGGAGACCTCAGGGGGCGCGACGATGCCCGAAGAGCGGAAATTTTTCGGCGGGAGAATCTCCCCCCCGCTATGGCATTTGACCATGCCCGGATTCTTGAAGATTTTTTCAGCGAAAAATATTGAATATCTCTCATTTCGCCTTTGTCGCCCCATAACCCCGGTAGCGCTCGATAAATGATAGTGCGATAATATTCAGTCTCTTAGACGGCGGATTAGGCCGCCTTTCGCATTTGAACCAAGATGGGTTTTATCGCTTTCAAGAGGAACATTTTCATGCGATTTTTACACAGAAATATCCGGCGCGCGCTTCTAGTCATCCGGCGCGATATTCGAGCGGTTCTCAAGAGAGACCCCGCCGCGCGTTCGGTCGCCGAGGTGGTCCTCTGCTACCCGGGATTTCACGCCGTATCTTTTCACCGCCTTGCCCATTTCCTGTGGAATCGCCGCTTCTATCTTTTCGCCAGATGGCTCAGTCACCTGAGCCGATTTTTCACGGGTATCGAGATCCATCCGGGCGCCCAAATCGGAGAGAACTTTTTTATTGACCATGGG
>NYYB01000025.1 GCA_002685755.1 Nitrospinota bacterium | reverse complement strand
GGTTAGCGAAGGGCCCGAGCACGGCAAGACCTTTGATTGCTCTATTCGTGTGGGCGGCAAGGAGTTCAACTCCTGCAAAGCTTTTATTGCCTGGAGCTACGACAAAAAGGACGGCACCTGGAACGCCGGCATCGCCATTAAGGAATTCCCCGACGACAGGGACAAATTCCAGACCTTCCTCGAGGGAATTCACCAGAAAACCTGACCCTTTCGATTTCCTCCAAACATCTCCGCTATATTCCGCTATCCGTAAATGAATCGCCGGGTTTTGAGATCGTGTTCTCCAAGGTCAAATGGTTAATCAAGGTTTAATTCCCCCTATAAGCACCCTTTTGATTTGGGCTCCCACGGCCCGGTTTTTGGAGCGGTCGTCCTGCGGTAAAGTCATCATTTGAAGGCCGGGGGTACCCGCGATCTAATGGTTTCAACTCAAAGGGCAAGCCTTGAAATTTTTCATCGTCGTCTTGGGTCTCTTCCTCATCTCGGGTCTTTTCCTTGACATCCCGTCTCAGGAACCGGCGGCGAGCGAGAAAAAACGGGCGGCCTCGGCGGCGGGCCGCTACCGGGGCCCCGTCATCGACGCGCACAACCATCCCAAAAGAAAAGACCATCACCTACAGGCATTTTTCGAGCAGGCGCGCGAGGCGAACGTTGAAAAAGTCGTCGTCATGACAACCCCCAACGAATTCCGAAAACACGGCAACGATATGCTGCGAAATTCCCGGTCGTATCCCGGGGCCGTTGCCCTTTGCACCGCCAACTTTGTCGGGTTCATCCACCGGAAAAACGAGGAGCGGGCGCGCCGGGAGTTTGAGTGGATGAAAGCCGATTTGACGAGCGGTGTCTGCGGGGGCGTCGGGGAGGTGGGGCTTAGGCATTACGACAAGACAGCCAAGGAAGGCGGGAGCAACCGGGGCCAGGACGTGGTGCTGGTCGATCTGAATCATCCCCTGGTGCTGGAAATGCTCGGTCTCGCCGACGGGCGCGGCGCGCCGGTCGTCCTTCATATCGAGCCGGTCTACAGCCCGGCTGGAATCGACAATCTTTCAAAGGTCAAGAACTGGTACAAGCGCGTCTGCCGCCGGTTTCCGGGAGCGAAGCTGATCGCCGCCCACAACGGCATGATGTCGCCCGGGGATTTGGAGGCGCTTTTTTCGAGCTGCGGGAATCTCTTCGCCGATTTCAAGTTCATGCACAACCGTGGCTCGATCACCGGGTTCCAGGACCTTCATCCCATGAACGGCCTTGATTCCGGGCTTTTCCCGCAGTGGAGGAAAATGATCGGGAAATATCCGGGGCGGTTTCTTTTCGCGTCGGACTGGAAATACGGACGCCGCGGCTCGTTCGAGGATTATACGGGCCACATCCGGGCCGTGCGCGAGATGCTCGGTGTCCTCCCCCCGGCCGTGCAAAGAAAGGTTTTGTACGAAAACGCCAAACGCGTATTTTCGATCGATTGAGGGTTTTTTAGCGCCCGAACGAGGGATCCCATCGGGGTGAAAAGGACTGCCTTCAGGGGTTGCGGCTAGAGGTTGCGGCGCGCTGACCAAACCCTACCTGAATGTCTCCTCCCCTCCCGCCGCCCATTTCGATTTCAGACAAATCCCCCCGCTAAACCCCTTTGATTTGCGCCGCGCCTGCTGGTAGGGTGGGGCCAGTTTGCTAGGGGTGCCAAGCGGCTGAGAACACACCCTTCGAACCTGACCCGGCTAGCACCGGTGTAGGGAAGCGAATCTCATCTGATTCAACTCCGCTTCACTTCCCCCGGGTTTCGAGAGAGCGGCGCTTCCAGCGCGGGGTGTTTGTCCACCTCGGCCCGGAAGGTCTCGGACCGCACAGCATCCCCGGCGCGATCCGCCTCGGCCCCCCGGCGCGGACCGTCAGACGGGATGAAACCCCATTCCCCGAGGAGGGATGTTCGAGATGGGAACCAACGGAAAAACCAGCGGCTCGGCGGGCGGCGGGAGCCTGCCCCAGGCCGGGAGCGGTAAAGAGAGCGGCGGCGCTCACTTTCCCAGGTCGCGCAAGGTGCTTGTGGACGGCCCTCGGGGGGTGAGAGTCCCGATGCGCGAGATCGCCCTTTCGGGCGGCGAGCCGCCCCTGCGCGTCTACGACACCTCGGGCCCCCAGGGCCACGACATCCGGAAGGGGCTGCCCCCCCTCCGGGGGGAGTGGATCAGAGCGCGGGGCGAATACGACGAGCTTGAACCCTCCTATAAACCCGTCCCCGGCCACTCTGACCCTGACATCGAGATGCCCCCGCCGAGGAAGGTTCTGAGAGGGCGCGGAAACGTCACCCAGATGCACTACGCCCGGAAGGGCGAGATCACCCCCGAGATGGAGTTCGTCGCCATCCGCGAGAATCTCGAGGCCGAGTTCGTCCGCTCCGAGGTCGCTCGGGGGCGCACCATCATCCCGGCCAATATCAACCACCCCGAGAGCGAACCGATGACCATCGGCCGCAACTTCCTCGTCAAGATCAACGCCAACATCGGCAACTCGGCCGTATCGAGCACCATCGAGGAGGAGGTCGAGAAGATGACCTGGGCGGCCCAGTGGGGCGCCGACACCGTGATGGACCTCTCGACGGGGATGAATATTCACGAAACCCGCGAGTGGATCATCCGCAACTCCTCGGTGCCCATCGGCACCGTGCCGATCTATCAGGCGCTCGAAAAAGTCGACGGCGTCGCCGAGGACCTCACCTGGGAGGTCTACAGGGACACCTTGATCGAGCAGGCCGAGCAGGGCGTCGATTACTTCACCGTCCACGCCGGGGTACTGCTGCGCTACGTGCCGATGACCGCCAAGCGGATGACCGGCATCGTCTCCAGGGGCGGCTCGATCATGGCCAAGTGGTGCCTCGCCCACCACACCGAGAGCTTCCTCTACACCCGGTTCGACGAAATTTGCGAAATATTGAAGGCCTACGACGTCGCCTTCTCGCTGGGCGACGGGCTGCGCCCAGGAGCCCTGGCGGACGCGAACGACGAGGCGCAGTTCGCCGAGCTCGAGACGCTGGGCGATCTGACGACCCGGGCCTGGGAGCACGACGTCCAAGTCATGATCGAGGGCCCCGGCCACGTGCCCATGCACAAGATCAAGGAAAACATGGACAAACAGCTCGAAATCTGCCACGAGGCGCCCTTTTATACCCTGGGGCCCCTCACGACCGACATCGCCCCCGGCTACGACCACATCACCAGCGGTATCGGCGCCGCCATGATCGGCTGGTACGGGACGGCGATGCTCTGCTACGTCACCCCCAAGGAGCACCTCGGGCTCCCCGACAAGGACGACGTGAAAGAGGGCGTCATCACCTACAAGATCGCCGCCCACGCCGCCGACCTAGCCAAGGGCCACCCCGGCGCGCGCGACCGCGACGACGCGCTCTCGAAGGCGCGCTTCGAGTTCCGCTGGGAGGACCAGTTCAACCTCTCCCTCGACCCCTCGACCGCGGTCGGCTACCACGACGAGACCATGCCCGCCGAGGGCGCGAAGGTGGCCCACTTCTGCTCGATGTGCGGGCCCAAGTTCTGCGCGATGAAGATCACCCAGGACGTCCGCGACTACGCCGCCAAACTCAAGATGGCCGATGATGCCGGCCTCCAGGCGGGATTGCAGGAAAAAGCCAAGGAATTCAAGAAGGGCGGGTCCGAGATTTATGTGAAGGATGAGGCGTAAGACTCAATCCACCGCCGAGAATAAACACCCCCCGTCCGGGCCGGACCCTGGCGGGGGGTTGTTATTCCCTTACTTTTTTTTCCTGATGACACATACGGCGCATATAGCGTATCGGTGTATTTGCAGTAAATGAACGGATGCCCCGGAATTGAGGATTCAAAATGGCAAAAGGCAAAAAACAAACAGGTAAAAAACCAGTCTCAAATCTCAGGCAACTTCTAGAGAACAAAAAATCGGCCGCGGCGGCGAAGAATGTCACCCCGGCGGAGAAAAAAACCGCGGCCCTGGCCATGACGCAGGCGCCCATCAAACGGGGCGGCGGCGGCGGGAGAAAAGCAAAGTAGCCCCCTCGATGCCCTTGATGGCGACATTCCCCTCCGGCGACCCCGAATGGCGGCGAAAACAGCAACGCCCCCAATCCGTTTGGGTAGGGGTCTTTTGGTTTTCCCCTTTATTTCGAGTAAAGAGAGAAGAAGCCGCCAAACTCGAGATGGCCGGCGATGCCGGCCTCCAGGCGGGACTCAAGTAAAAAGCCGAGGAATTCAAGAAGGGCGGTAGCGAGATTTACGTGAAGGAGGGGTAGTTGCTCCTTCTCCCGCCGGGAGAAGGCTGGAGGGAAAGACCAAACCCAAGCAACAAAAACCCCCGTCAGGGATTCCTGGCGGGGGTTTGTTGTTTTAGGTTGTCATTCTGAGCGCCATCGGCGCGAGGAATCTGCTATTTGCCCATCCAAGCAGATTCCTCTCTCCCTGCGCTCGCTCGGAATGACAACGAATGCGTCTACTCGGCCGGGTCTAGCCGCCCGAACCGTTCCAGAAGAACGCCGGGTCTTTTTGCTCGCCGTAGCCGAGCCAGCCGTGCATCCTGACGAGGAGGCGGTTGATCCATTTCCAGCGAAATGTAATCAGCCATTTGGCGATGGCGTGGTGAAAGCCCTTCCCGTGGTTGAAGGGGCAAACCCGGATGCAGATGCCGCAGTTGGTGCCCACGTGGGCCCAGTAGCGGCGGCAGGACTCGTAGTTGGCGTACCATTTGAGGACGCCCGGGTTGCTCGAGATGTTGGTGCCCTCGGTGGTGCGCGGGCCCGAGGGGAGCGAGCCCACCGGGCATGAGTCGGCGCATTTTTCGCACACCTCGCAGAATTCGATCACCCCGAAGTCGCGCTGGTTCTTCACCGCGCCGAGCGGCATGTCGGTGATGACCTTGCATAAGCGCACCCGGGGGCCGAACTCGGGCGTGATGGCGGGCCCGAGGCGGCTGGGCTGGGCGAGCCCCGCGTCGATGGCGAGCGGGACGTTGAGCGCCGTGTCGTTCAGCGAGGGAATCGCCGTGTAGCCCATCGCGCGGATGAACTGCGCCACCGAGCCCGAGAGGGCGGCCATGTTCGAATAGTTGCGGTGGGTTTCGGTCATCATGATGGCGGTCGGGGCCGTGGCCATCATGTCGTGGTCCATCCCGAGGCCCATGACGATCACCTGGTCGCACCCCTGGGGAAACTCGACGGGCGGGTTCTCCCCTTTTCCGTCCTCCCCCTTTCCGGGCAGGAAGTGGTTCGAGTAGACCCACCGCTCGTCGAGCGGGGTGAAGCCCACGAGGTCGGCCCCGAGGTAGCGGGCGACGCGGCGCACTTTGCTCTGAAGCTCGGCCGGGCTCCCCGCTCCGTCGACTTTCAGCTCCTCGGGCACCTCGCGCTCGTTCGAGGTCGAGAGCGGCTCCCAGGAGGTGAAGCCCGAGTTGGGCCGGTTGATTCCCGTTCCGAACGATGAGACGACGGCCATCGCCCCGGTGTCGAAGGCGAAGTCCAGGTGCCCGAAGCCCCGGTCTCCTTTCTCGATGTGCCCGGTGATGGCCTGTTTGCTCCGCTCGCTGTAATCGTCGAGCGCCGGGTCCCACGCCGAGCGCATGATGACGTTGTTCTTCTGGTTGAAGCGCCGGTACTCCGGCCCGACCTCGTAGTTGACCGCCATCCCTATCTCCCTCCCGCACACCGCCTAAATTTTTATCGAACAAATCCGTTGAGCGACGTAATGAGGATATTTTACTCCTGTTTTAGGGAGAGCGCAAAACTCCCCCGCCGGGGAGGCCGGGGGGGGGAAGTCTCGAACGACAACCCCCGCCCGGTGGAGTCCAGACGGGGGCCATATTCGCCTCACCCGCGCACTTGGCTTACGGGCGCTGACGCGGGAGTAATTCCAGCGCGGTGATCGGGCGCCGGATTACGAGATTTTCAAAATCGTCAAATCGCCCTTGATCTCGGGAACTTCGGGCGAGAACAATTTTCTCCCCCTGTTATCGATGAAATAAAATTCCAGGGTCACCTCACCGCCCTCGATTTTTTTATTTGTCTTGAGTTTCACCTTCCATTCACGGGCGTTGCGTGTCGGGGATTTTGCCTCCACTTTGACCGGAGCGCCGTTACTTTTCACTTTCGCCCTGAGGATCGCCGCTCCGGAGGCGAGTTTGGGATAGGCGCGATGAAAATTCGCGGGAAGCTTGAAAACAACCTTATCCGACAGCTTTGAAGTCTTTTTGTCCTGATTGGCAAGACTAAGCATCGCTTCGTCGGGCGAGGGGTACAACACTATCGCGTTGCTGGCGATCAGTTCCGCCGGATTAAAATCCGGCCGCAGGACGAACAAGAGACCCGCCTCGAGTAGCGCTCCCTTGGCCTCGTATTTGAAGTTAAGAGTATCCTTATGCTTCCAGATTCCCTCATCATTCAAAGGTAGTGCGATTTTTCCTGAGTACGCTTTTCTGTCCGGCGATATGGCTGCCACCTTTTGCCTTACCCAGTTCACGGCGCCTCCCGCCGAAGCGGGTCTCAACCCTATATGTATCTCATACGAGGCGGACGGAAGATTCGCGACGTCGTCCACAACGATGGTCAGTTCCCCGTCGTTGACGAACCGGTTCCCCTTCACATTCGCGGACGAAGAGAAGGGCGCGCGCGAGCACAGGCGCGGGCTCGAGTTCGGGCTTGGGCTCGGGCGGCGCCTTTTTCTCGCACGACACCAACTCGATTAGATAGCGCGCGGTGCCGCTCCGGGTCAGCACCATCAGATAATTCCCCGTTTTCGGGACAAACTTCGGGAGGTCCTTGATGTTGAATGTGACCGAAATTCCCGACATGTCGGGCAAGACTTTTATAGCCCCGTCAGCCGCCTCCTGCCCCCGGAGGATAACCCTTGGGTCGCGCCATAGATCGTTTCCGTACACAAGAAACTTCACATCCCCGGCGCCGTTCATTACGAACCGGCCCCCGTTGACCTCCAGGGCGTAGCGCCCCGGCGCCGGGAGGGACAGGAGAATCGGCCCGGAGGACTATTCCTCGAGTTCTTTGGGCGCGACAGGAAGCCGCACAGCCTCGCCGCGCCTGGCCGAAAGGTCCATGGCCTTCGAGATGACCAGGTTGCGGTGCCCGTCGTCGGCGGTGGCGTGCGTGGTGTCGCGGCCGGTCCGTACGCGGGTGAGCCAGGTCAGGGTTTCGTCCCGGATGGGCCCCCAGTGCTGGCCGAAGGCGAAGTCGCCCGCGGGATAGCTTTCGAGGAAATCGACGTTTCGCCTGATGTCGGGGGTGTAGCCCGCGGGCTGGCCCTTTTCGGTGGCGAGCACCTGATCGCGGTGGGTGTCGTCGATGGTGAGCACCCCCTCGGTCCCCACGATTCCGAACTCGTTGCTGCACACCGAGCCCGGCCAGACCTCGGGCAGGGCCCAGTTGATGGTCATGCTCAGCATGGCGCCGTCCTCGAAGGTGACGATACCGAAGGTGGCGTCCTTGGTGCCGAGGGGAGCCATCGTTTTCGAGACCGAGCTTGCGTAGACTTTGGCGGGGGTTTTCTCCTCGAGAAACCACAGCGAGAGGTCCAGGGTGTGCGTCCCGGCGATCACCATGGGGGTGAATTTTCCGGGGTCGTCCGCGCGTTCGACGATGGCGGTCGAGGCGATCCGGTTCATGAACGCCCGGGTCGTCATCGAGCTAATATCCCCGAGTTGGCCCGTCATGATTCTTTCCCTCGCCGTGAGAAAACGGCGGAGGAATCGGCGGGTGTAGCCCACCACGGCGTCAACGCCGGTGGACCGGAGCGTCTCGAGGACCCGGGCCGAGTCGCGCGCATCGATGGCCAGCGGTTTTTCGACCATGATGGCGTGGCCCGCCTCCGCGGCGGCGAGCACGGGCTCCAGATGGTTTTTTTCATCCGTGGCGACGATGACGGCGTTCACCTCGGAGCGGCCGAACAGCTCCCGGTAGTCCGCCGTGAAAAAGTCGGCCTGTATTTCCTCGGCGAACGCCTTGCCGGTTTTTTCGTCCCGGTCGCAGATGCCCAGCCATCCGAGGCCGCCGGACTCACGCGCGATCTGGGCCCGGGTGCGACCGATCATGCCGCAGCCCACGAGAGCCAGGCCGAGGGGTTCGTGATTTTTCACATCTTCGCTCATCGCGGCTCCCGCTTCTTTTCTACGCCGCCGTCCTGATCTCCCCGGCGGCGTTATCGACGACAACCGGGGTGTCGTAGTAGACGATGGTGGGATCGACGTCGAAGGCCTTGATGAAGTTCTCGCGCCAGACGCCCGCGTAGCAGGCCTCAGCCGCCTCACGGCTCTCCCAGAGATAGACGCCGCCGCCCTTGCCCTCGTCCGCGCTGAAAAGAAAATTCTTCCTGACCAGGCCGGGGATGGTGCGGAAGCGCTCGGCGATCTTCATGGTGTTTTCCGTGTACTGCTCGAGGGTGAGGCCCTCGGGAAGGGGGGCCGATACGATGGCGGTGATCATGGCTAATCTCCTTTGGGATTTTGGATAAATACCGAAGCCGGGCTTTCCTTGATGCCGGGCTTTCTTTGTCAATATAGAACGAAATCCGGGCCGCCACACGCCGCTCGCCGCCCGGCGGTGGGCGGCAGGGGAAGGCGTCAGCGGCTTTTTCGGCTCTCCTCGGCCAGCCCCCGCGCCGTGCGAAGGAGGTTCAGGCTCCCGGTTCCATCGCTGTGGAGCGAGGTGAGAACGTCGCGGCAGAACCGCTCGAGCGGGAACGCTTTCATGACGCCGTTGCCGCCCGTCACGTCCAGCGCGCCCAGCATCACCTGGACCGCCGCCCGGTCGCAGTGGACCTTGAGGAGCCAGGTGTGGTTCGGGTCGAACGGCTCCCCGCCGTCGATGGCCCGCGCGGTGTCCCATAGATAGCCCTCGATGGCGTGGATGTGCATGCGCATCTCGGCGAGGAGCGAGCCCACCGTCGGATGCTCGACGATGGGGGCTCCCCCCTGCACCCGGCCGCGGGCGTAATCGAGCGCTATACCGTACATGGCCTTCGAGAGCCCGAGACTCGTGGCGGGATAGTCTACCGCGCCCGCGAAAAGGCGGCCGGCGCCCGCCCAGGCGCCGTCAACCTCGCCGAGGCGGTGGTCCGCCGGGAGGCGCACATCCTCGAACGTGATGTCCCCGTTCGGGTACATGCGAAAACCCAGCTTGTCGTCCACCCGGGGAAAGCCGACGCCGGGCCACTCGGCGGGCACGATGAAGAGCGTCGAGCCCCGGTGGACGGGAACACCGGTGTCCGTCCGGGCGAAAACGAGAAGGCACCGGGCGAAACCGGCGAGGGAGACCCACTGTTTTCGGCCGTTGAGCACCCAATCGTCTCCCTCCCGCCGGGCCGAAAGCTTAAGTCCCCGGCCGGGGTCATCCGAGGGAATCAGGTTGTCCGAGCCCGCGCCGGGCTCGGTGAAGGCGGTGGCGAAGCAGTAGGCGTCGTCCCGGACGAAGGGCCGCAGGAATTTTTCGCGCTGCGCGGGCGCGCCCAGGTGGTAAAGAAGAAGAGAAGCCCGCCAGCTGGAATAAAAACACTTGGCCAGGCCGGGCTCGACCTGGCACATCTCCGCGAGCAGGATCGCGCGGGTCAGGACGCCCGCCGAGACGCCCCCCCACTCCTCGGGAAGGGCGAGGGTCCGGAGTCCGAGGCGCGAGCCCGCCCGGATCAGGTCCCAGGGCATGCAGGCCGAGGGATCGGACCTCCCCTCGATCTCCCGGCAAACGGGGGCCACCTCACGGGCCATGAAATCCCGCACGGTGTCCCTCAGTTGTTTTTGAATATCGTCGAGTTCCGGCTCGGGCATCCGGCGCATCCTCTTTCAGTCAGAGTGTTATTTTTCCGGAATTATGCGGCAACGCCCCTCATTCCTCAAATTCCGGTCTGTTTGTTTTTCCTCGGGCGGCGCCTCACGCGGGGACGCAATCGGAGAATCGGGGGCTTTCCCATGAATGATATTTTCGCGGAGCACACCCGAGCGGAGCGCACCCGAAAAATCCAGGCGCTTGATTTCAAATCAAAGGTCCGCGCGATCACTATTCAATGGTCCGGGGATCGAGCGCATCGCGCAAGCCGTCGCCTAAAAGGTTGAAACCCAGGACGGTGAACATGATGGCCAGGCCCGGCGCGACGACGATAGAGGCGGTGTCCTCGAGCGAGATGAGATTTTGCTTCAAATCAAAGCCCCACGAAGGGACGGGGGGTTGGGTGCCGAGGCCGAGAAAGGAGAGGCTCGCCTCGACGAGAATCGCGAATGCGATGGATAGGCTCGCCGTGACGATAATGGGCGCCATGCAGTTCGGAAGAATGTGCCGGAAAAGAATATGAAAGTCGGGCGAGGAGACGGCCCTCGCGCCCTCGACATATTCCTTCTCCTTCACGGCGAGGACGCTTCCGCGCACCACGCGGGCGAAGATCGGTATTCGCACGAACGCCAGCGCGACGACGACGTTGGCGGTGCTCGGTCCGAGGATCACCATGATCAGAATGGCCAACAGAAAGATGGGAAAAGCGAGAAACAGGTCCATCAGGCGCATCACGGTCATGTCGAACCATCCGCCGTAATAACCGGCGCAGACTCCGAGAGGTATCCCCACCGTGATAGCCAGGACGATGGAGCCCGATCCGATGAAAAGGGCGACGCGCGTGCCGTGGATAACCCGGCTGAACATATCGCGGCCGATTCCGTCGGTTCCGAACGGATGCCGCCAGGAGGGGGTCTGAAGGCCTTCTCCCGCGGGATTCTCGTAGGAAAAAGGCGCTATCCAATCGGCGAAGACGGCCAGGAAGAGCAAGAGGGCGATGATCATCAATCCGGCCATGGCCGATTTGTTGCGCCGCATCTTGCGCCATAGGATCGCGGACATGCCCTCGAACTCCTGGTCCTCCTCCGTATGCGCCCCGTCGACGCGGGGCGCTTCCCGTTCAGCTGCCATAGCGGATTCTCGGATCGAGGAGAGCGTACGTGAAATCGACGATCAGATTGGCCAGAACGAATACGGTGGATGAGATCAAGATAAATCCCATCACCGCGGGATAGTCGCGGCTCGCGATGGCGGAGATGCCGTACTGCCCCAGGCCGGGGATGGAGAATACCGTCTCGATGACAATGGTCCCGCCGACGAGGAATCCCACCTGAAGGCCCATGACCGTGACGACGGGGATGAGGGTGTTTTTAAGGGCGTGTGTGTTGATGACGAAAAATTCCGATATTCCCTTCGAGCGCGCCGTCTTGATGTAGTCCTGGCTGATGACCTCCAGCATGGAGCTCCGCACCAGCCGGGTCAGGATGCCCGCCCGGGTGAAGCCGAGGGTGAAGGCGGGCATGATCATATGCGATAGATGCTCCCAAGCACCGTCGGACAAGGGACGGTATCCCATCACCGGCAACCATCCCAGCTGGAGCGAGAATAGAAGTACGAGCAGGATTCCGCCGAAAAACTCGGGGATCGACACGCCCATCATCGCCCCCGTCATGGCCGTATAGTCGATTCCCGTGTAGGGACGGACAGCGGAAACGATGCCGGCGGGGATGGCGATGATGAGGGCCACGATCATGGCGCCGGCGATGAGCTCGGCGCTCACCCACAGGCGCTCCGTGATCCGGAGGAGGACCTGATCGCCCGAGAGAACCTCCTTGCCCCAGTCTCCCTGGACCAGCCGTCCCACCCAACGAACGTATTGGGTGAGAATCGGCTGATCCAGGCCGTATTCGGCGCGGATGGATTTCGCGGTCGCCTCGTCGTAAAAACTGCCGAGATAGACCTCCACCGGATCTCCGGGAATCGCCTGCATCGCCAAAAAGACGATTAGGGTGATCCCGAAGAGGGTGGGGATCAACAACAAGAGCCTGCGAATAACATATGTCTTCATGCGTTGCTATTGGCCTTACTTATCGAGCCAAACATCTTTCAGGTCGAAAGCCAGCTTGTTCAGGTATGTCCATCCCTTCACATAGGTTCTCGTCGCCTGGATGTAGGGCGAGCCAGCCAGTCCGGCGTAATAGGCTTTGTCGAACATGTAGCGTTGCATCCTGTGACTGACGGCTTTCTGCTTCTTGCGGTCGAGGGTGGAGCGCCACTCTTCGACCATCGCGTCGAGTTTCGGGTCCTTCATCATATAGTAGTCGAGCGGTGTCTTGGAATAGAACGTGTGGCTGTTCGAGTTCGTGTCGAGAACGGGAACGGTGTCCTGGAGCGTCATATCCGTATTCCGCTTGCGCACGAACAGGGTCACCCATGTCGCCCGGTCCACCACGCGGATGTCCATCTTCACGCCCATCGATCCGTAGGTGGTTTTCATGATCTGCGCGATATCGACGAAGGTGGGGTCAGTGTTGTTGATGGTCATGACGAATTTGAACGGCTTTGAAGACCCGAATCCCGCCTCGGCGAGCAGTTTTTTGGCTTTCGCCGGGTCGAAGGGACACTCCGAGGTGAGATCGATCGCGTCCGGGGAGCCCGGCGCCGAAAATGTCGCCCACGGAATGGTCAGCCCGCGAAGAGCGGTTTTGACGATGAGTTTGCGGTTCACCCCGTAGCAGACGAGCGCCTTGCGGACGCGGATGTCCTTCCACGGGCCGCGCTGGTTGTTGATCGGGAAGGCGAAGGTGGTTGCCGCCTTGCCGGAGTAGAGCTTTACTTTCTTCGAGCGCTTCAGCGTTTTGACAAGTCCCTTGGGGACGTTGAGGATCACGTCGATCTGGCCCGAGCGCAGGGCGTTCAGCCGTTGGTTGGCGTCCGGCATGTAGTACACCTCAATCCGGTCGAGGTGGGGCCGGTTTTTCAGGAAGTAGCCCTTGTGGCGCTCCATGATGACGTGGCGCTTGGGCTTGTATTCCACCATCTTGAAGGGCCCGGCGAAGATGGGGTGTTTCTTGAACTTGTAGCCGGCCTTGTCGTAGGCCGTGGGCGAGACGAGAATCAGGCGCGTGAAGTAGCCGGCGAGGGCGGGCAGCGTCTGGGCCCGGCCGACTTTCGCCTGATGGATGCGGACGGTGTATTTGTCCACCACATCGACCTTTTTGATCTGGTAGAGGTATAGCCGGTAGCTGGATCGGAACTTGAGCTTGGGGTTTTTCTTCTGGGCCTTTTTCAGCCAGGAAGGCACGAGACGGCCGTTGATCAGGTCGAGGTTCCACTTCACGGCGGCGGCGTCGAGCGGCGTGCCGTCGTGGAACGTCCCTCCCTCGTGGAGTTTGAAGGTGATCGTCAGGCCGTCGTCCGAGACCTTCCACGACTTGGCGAGGTCGGGCACAATTTCCAGTTTATCGTTGAGCAGGAGTAGCCCCGCGCCCATCGTCTCACGGTAGAATTTGATGGGGGTGCCCAGGGCGATGGTCCCGTCCATGTGAGGGATGTTCCCCTCCATTCCGATTTTGAGGGTTCCCCCCCGTTTGGCCGCCTCGCTGTCGGGCACGGCCCCGAAAGCAAGAACGGCGATAGCTAACAGAATCACTGTCAATAAACGTTTCATGTCCCCTCCTCCCATGTATGAATGGGTTGTAGAAAAGCCCGGCGGATTGGATACCCTCAATCCACGAAATAGATATGTACCGAAATATTGCGGGAATAATAAGTATTTAGCAAATCATGACCTCTTTTTCCTCCACCTGGCGGCGCCTCTCTCGGAGAGCCTCATCAAGAGCGCCGAGACACTTTTGAGGCAGCTCCTGCCCAAAAAATCACGGCGCAAAGACGGCTCGGAGATATGCTCGAAGGAAGGATGAAAACGCTGACATTCAGGTTGCTACCGGATGTACTCCCCCCCCCTACTCCACCCTCACCCGCGCGCCGGCCCCGACGCCGTTTCTTTTAAGCCAGCCCTGGTTCGCTTCGAGGGCGTAGCGCGCCGGTTTCCGGGAGCGATAGGTGGGCGGGTCGGCGTTACCCGCGGGCGGGTTCATCCGGATGATTTCGGTGATGCGCCAGCCGGATGAAATAAAGGCGACCGAAAGGGGGATGAGGGCGTTCTTCATCCAAAACGCGCGGGGGCCGCTCGCGGGGTAGATGAAGAGCATCCCCGCGCTTTCGGGGAGGCTCGCCCGGTGCATCAGCCCCCGCCGCCGGGCCTCGGGGGTGTCGGCGATCTCGACGGCGAGGCGAACGCTCCGGCTGCGCCGGGGCTCGCTCCCGGTGGTCTTGCCTCGCTCGATGCCGGTCCCGCCCGTTTCGATGCCGGGCACGGTGATAATAACCGCGCCTTTTTTAACAAGAAGACCGGGAGGCTGGGCAAAAGATACGCCGGTGAAAACCAAAACCACCAAAAGACCGATCAACAACCGCCGCATGACGCTCACCTCAATTACTTTTTACGGGCCTCCAGGGGAGGTTACCGGCTAGGGCCCGGCTACGACGAGGCTGGGACTGGACTGAGAGGCCGGGGCTAGAGCACCCGGGTGATCTTCATGTTAAAATCGAGGGGTGGGGCCGAGCGCACCATCGCGCTCGTGGAGATGTAGTCCACACCGGTGCGGGCGATCTCGGCGAGGTCGCCGCCCTTGATCCCCGAGGCCTCGAGGATGTAGCGCTTCCCGGTCCGGGAGGCGGCGCCCCGCTCCCTGGTCCGGCCGACCGCGGCCCGGAGGGTTTCGGTGTCCATGTTGTCGAGGAGGATCATGTGGACCCGCCCGTCCGCCATCACCTCGTCGAGCTCCCCGAGCGACTGGACCTCGATCTGGGCGTCCACCATGTAGCGCTTTCCCCACTGGGCGTCGACCGCCGCCCCGATGGAGCCCGCCACCTTGATGTCGTTGTCCTTGATCATATCGCCGTCGAACATGCCGAGGCGGTGGTTCACTCCGCCGCCGACGCGGGCCCCGTATTTTTCGAAATACATGAGCCCCGGCCGGCCCTTCCGCGTGTCGAGCACCCCCCGGAAGGTTTCGGGAAACTCGCCGACCCGGCTCACGGTGCGCGCTGTGTGAGTCGCGATCTCGGAGACGTAGGAGAGGATGTTCAGCGCCGTCCGCTCGGCCTTGAGGAGTATCTGGGCGTGCCCGCGCACCACGGCGAGCAGGTCTCCGGGGTGGATGGCATCGCCGTCCTCTTTTTCCCGGCGAATATCGACGGGCGCGGGGCTGTCCAGGGCGAGAAGGCGCTGCGTCTCCTCGAAGATAACGCCGAGGAAGGGCCCTCCGGCGAGGATGCCCTCCGACTTCGCCCGAATCTCCGCCTCAGAGACGGGCTCGCTCCTCGCCTCGATCTGAAAGGGCGCATGGCCCAGATCGTCGAGTAGCCACTCCCGCACTCTCGCCCGAATATCCACCCGTTGTATCCTCTTCCGTTATTGAGATTTATTTGGGGTGCCCGGACAACGTCCGGGCCGCAACCTGCGGCTGGGCCATGTCGGCGTCCGGGGCGGCGTCAGCCGATTGAAATCATCCGCTCGATGGGGACCTTCGCCCGCTCGGCGAGATCGGGGTCCGCCTCCACCTCATGCACCATGTCGCGGAGCGATATGTAGAGATTTTGCAGCGTGTTCTGCTTCATGAAGGCGCACAGGGCCTCGCGGCTCGCCGGAACGAGCGTCTTCTCCGGGGCCGCCTTCGACATCGGATAAAGGTTGCCCACCTCGGTCGCCACGATAATGGTTTCCTGGGGCACCTCCCGGACCAGCTTCACCATCCCCTGGGTGGAGCGGAACTGCAAAAGATCCTCGGGGACAAGCCCCGTCGTCACCTGGCGCATGCAGGCGCTCGTGCAGCCGCACTCGGGGTGCACCACCACCGCCGCCTCGGGGTGGAGGCGCATCTGCTCGTTGACGTGGTGCGGGCGGATGGCCTCGTGCACATGGCAGGCGCCCAGCATCAGCCAGAGCCGGTCGAGCGGGTGGCCGCTCTTCTCGATGAACTTGGCCGCGAAAAAACCGAGAAAAACATCGGGGAGAAACAGGATCGGCTGATCGGGGTCGGAGTGGGTGAGGACATGCTCGAGCACCATCGCCGCGTTCGCCGAGGCGCAGCAGTAGTCGCTCTCGGCCTTCACGTCGAGATAGGTGTTCACGTAGCTGATCACCAGCCCTCGCGGGTGATTAGCTTTCCACTCTCGGATTCGCTCGGGGTCGGCGTGGGCCGCGAGGGAGCAGACCGCCCCGAGGTCCGGCGCGAGCACCGTCTGGTGGGGTTTCTTCATCGCGGCGAGAATCTGATTCATGAACAGGACCGACGGCTCGCAGAGGACATCGGCGTCGGACTTCGCCCCCTCCCGCGCCAGGAAAAGGGAATCGCCCACCGCGTCCGATACGTCCTGAATGTCGCTCTGGACGTAATTGTGCGAGAGGACGATGGCGTTGCGCTCGGTTTTGAGGCGCATGATTTCCTTCTTCATGCGCTCGCGCTCTTCAAGCGGCGTGGAATCCGGATCGGCCTCGGGCGGAATCTCGGGAATATCGATCGTCGGGCCCAGGTCCACCTGATCCAGCATGGAAATGGCTTCTTTGGCGGGAAGGATTTCGCCGGCTACGACCTCGTCAATACTTGCCATTACGGTATTTCTCCCGGCCTTCGTCGAGGAAGGCATTAAATATAACGGCCATACGAAGATAAACAGCGCCCCAGGCGGCATACTTGAAGAAGAGAGAAGGGCCCCTTCTAAAGGCGTAAAAATATTCCCCGCACGAATTCACGGGCAAACTTATTGCAGTGTACAAGGGTAAAGTTACGAACACAACAAGAGAACGGGGATTCAAGGGAAATTCGCCCGGCGGGACACTACATTTTTCAGTCCAAGGGGGCCGCCCACCCTTGGGAATTGCCCTTTAAAGTGTTAAACCGGGCCTATCCTTGGAACATTGACCAGTCCCTTTTTCCCGAAATGGAGGAAGCGCCGGTGAAAGAGTCCGAAAAATTCATGCCCATCAACACGGACGAGATCGAATGGCAGGACGGCGAGGAGATCCTCGGGCTTCCGCCCGGCCTCCAGGCGAAGATCATCGCCGAGGCCTCCGACGAGGTTTCCGAGCGGGTCGATAAATTCGTTCGCTTTCCTCCCGGATACACCGAGCCTAGGCACGAACACGATTACTACCACAGCACCCTCGTCCTCGAAGGCGAGATGCACGTGGCCGGCAAGGTGCTCAAGCGGGGAGATTATGTGTACGGCGGCGGCGCGGGTAATTGGCACGGCCCCTACAACTACCCCGTCGGCTGCATGGTCTACTCCGCGGGGCGGGCGAAGAAAATGAGCCAGATCCACCGCCAGGAAGGCGAGGAATAGCCGGCCTCGAAGAGCTGGCATATATNCCATTTGCCTGAAGGGAGACCACCAGATGAAAAAANGGCTNCTCATCGGCGCAGTTGTNTTGGTCATCGTTATCGGCGGCGCTGTATTTTTTCTCATCTCCTCTCTCGACTCGCTCGTCGTCGCCGGGGTGGAGAAATTCGGCTCGGAGATCACCCGGACCCGGGTCCGCCTCAAGGAGGCGAAGATCTCCATCACCTCCGGCGAGGGCGCCCTGCGGGGGCTCAGCATCGGAAACACGAGTGGATTCAAGACTGAATACGCCCTGCGCCTCGGCGAAATCAGCGTCAGCCTCGACACCGCCACGATCACCCAAAACCCCGTCGTCATCAAGAAAATCGTCATCGCCTCGCCCGAGGTCATTTACAAGCTGGGCGAAGGAGGCAGCAACATCGACACCATCCAGCGGAACGTGAACGCCTACATGGCGAAATTCAAGAGCGCCCCGGCCGAGCAGAAAAAAGCCGGCGCGGGCGATGGGACGAAACCCATCATCGAAAATCTCTACATCCGCGGCGGCAAGGTGAACGTCAGCGCGGGCTTTCTTCAGGGAAAAACACTGGGCGCAGGTCTCCCCGACATTCATATAAAGAATATCGGCAAAAGCCAGGGCGGCGCTTCGCCCGGCGAAATCGCCGAGAAGGTGATCAGTTCCATCCGGCGGCAAACCACCAAGGCCATCGTCCCGCTCGGGCTCGACAAACTGGCCGGCGCCGCCAAGGCGGGGATAAAGGACGCCGCAGAGATGATAGAAAAAGGCGCGAAAGGGGCGCTCGGCGGCCTTGAAAAGGGAGCGAAGAGCGCCGGGGACGCGCTCAAGGGTCTCCTTGGTGGTAAATGAGTACCGAACCGGAGCCGGGTAAATCCCTTGGCCCCGCCCCCTGGGGGGCGATGGGCATCCTGTTTCTCGTTCACTTCGTCGTGGACTCGCACGCGACGTTTTTCGCACCGCTGATTCCACTTCTCCGCGAGAAATTCCAGTTCACCCTGGCGACGGCGGGAATTCTCATTTCGATCCAGTCGCTCACCAGCGCCGTGAGCCAGCCGCTGACCGCGCTGATGGTGGACCGCTGGCCCCGGATGCCGTGGCTGGCGGTGGGGATCGTCGGAACCTCGATCGCTTTCACCGCCTTGGGTTGGTCGCCGGTTTTTTGGGGTGTGGCTGCCGCCATTCCCGCCGGGGGGCTGCTCTTCGGCCTGTGCCATCCGGACATGGGCGCCCGCGCCGGGCGGCTGAGCGAGGCGCACGCCAGCCTGTCCGTCAGCGTATTCGTCACCGGAGGGCGGATGGGTTTCGCCCTGGGTCCCATCATCGTCCTCGGGATCGCGACGCGGCTGGGCATGGAGTGGCTCTGGCTATATGTTTTCGTCGCCCTCGGAACGATGGCGCTAATCGTTTGGGGACTGCCCAAGCCTCCGGGGCCGAAGGATAAAAAAAAGAGCGCCGCCGGAGGGGTTTGGGCCGCGATTGTCCGGGTGCGCAAGCCGATCTCCCTTCTTTTCGGGCTCGCCATCGTACGGTCGGTCATCATGGGAAATCTCAGCGGGTTCCTGCCCACCCTTTTCGTGGACGCGGGGAAGGGACTCTGGAGCGGCGGCTTCGCCAGCACCGTTCTTTTCACCAGCGGGGCGGTCGGCGTCATGGCCGGCGGGATATGGGGGGATCGCATCGAAAAGCGCTCCGTCATAGCCTTCGGCATGGCCATCGCCCTGGCGGGGATGATCGCGTTTCTCGTTTTTCCGATCGATTATGCGTTTTTCTCCCTGGCCGTCATCGGCCTGGGCAATTTCATTCCGATGGGCGTCTCCGTCGCCCTGGCCCAGAAAACCCTGCCGGACCACAGGGCCTTCGCCAGCTCGCTCACCCTGGGCAGCGGCTGGCTGATAGCGAGCTTCACCTCGG
The DNA here is from genome assembly GCA_002685755.1 of Nitrospinota bacterium. Classification (GTDB taxonomy): domain Bacteria; phylum UBA8248; class UBA8248; order UBA8248; family UBA8248; genus UBA8248. Next base: position 6,766 of record NYYB01000025.1, on the reverse strand, counting down.
CCCCGATTGCGGCGGCGGCGGAGCACTTCGGGCTGATTCGGGTTTTTTGGATCCTCCCGGCCGCTCTCGCGGCGGGCGTCGTAATCGCCCTGATGCTCCCCCGGGAGAAACCCGGATTTGCCCTGCCGGCCCAAAGCTGAAACCATTTCGCAATCGTTAATCTTTCGCATTACGGGGACCATGGAAACGGTGGGAGCGGCATCTCATGCGGGCGATGCGGGCGGCACTTTTGGTTTTCTTCATCGCGGCGGCGGCGGCCGGCCCGCCCGTGGCGGCAATCGGCGCCGGAGCGGAAAAGCGCGTCGATCTCGAACTTGTCCTGGCCATCGATGTCTCGGGAAGCATCGATGAGGAGGAGGCCCGCCTTCAGCGCAAGGGCTACATCGATGCGTTCACATCGCCCGAGGTCCTTTCCGCCATCCGGTCGGGGTTCCTCAAGCGCATCGCGGTCACCTACATCGAGTGGGCCGGGTTCGATCACCAGCGAACCGTCGCCGGCTGGACTCTCATCGAGGGCGCGTCGGGCGCCGCAGCCTTCGCCGCCGCCCTCGCCGCCGAGCCTGTGGGCGCCGGCCCCTACACATCGATCAGCGGCGCCATCGAACGCCGACGCCATGATTGTTACGAATTCGGAGTAAAAAATTATCGAGTGGCATGAAGCCGCCTAAAAACTGTATGGATACGAAAAGTCGGAGGTGATGGGGAAGAACTTTGATTTTATGTTGACCGAAGATACCAGTAACGATTATTCGTTCGGAAAGCAAATGCGCACCACCGGAAACCCGGTTCATTTCGACTCTTATCGCCTGGGAAAAGGCGACAAGCGGATACCCGTAAATATCGCTTTGTCTCCCATCAAGGACCAGGCCGGGAATATTATCGCCACTAGCAGCATCCACAAAGACCTTACTCAGCAAATCGCGGCCGAGGAGGAAATCAGGTCACTGAACGCCGTTCTGGGAAAGCGGGTAGAAGCCAGAACCTCCGGGAAGCGCTACCGGAAGTGAAAATCATTTTTGCCAGCGCCTACAGCGAGGATGATAGCCGCGCCCGGGGGTTACTCAGAAGCGGCGACGTCTATATCACCAAGCCGTTTGAGCTGAATGAATTGCTGGCCAAGAACCAGGAAGTCCTCAAAACGCGCGGCGGCTAGAACCTGAAATTCTTGTGGCACTCCAGGCACGCGGCCTGAAGGCGGGCAAGGGCCGTGATCGATTCGGCCTGGCTTTTCTTTTTGGCGAGGGCCGCCATCTCGCCGGCGCGTTTTTCGAGGCCGCCAGCGAAATTCCGAAACGAACTGTCGTCTTCGTAGTTTTCGATCCGGGGCAGCAGCCGGGCCGTTTCCGCGATCTCCCCGAGGCGCTCGCTAATCTTGTCGAAGGGCGCCTCGTCACCCATCTCCTGAACGGGAAAGATCAGCAGGGAATTCACCACCTCGGTATAGGCGCCCTCAATCCGGCTCATCACCTCGCCCACTTCAATCTCCTGGGAGCCGCCCGGCGCGGGAAAGACCAGGACGAGCGCCACAGCCGCCACAACCGCCGCCACGGCGAAATTTTTCACCATCGCCCGGGGCCTTTCCTTTGGGACCATTTTCGGCGAAACCTTAATCGAGCACATATTCCCACCCCGCCTCCTCTTCCGGAAAAACCGTAGTGTCTCGGTAAACCTCGATGCAGAGTTCGCCCGGCGCCTTTGCGTCCGGCCCCGGTTCCAAAATCCCACGGGGCCAGTCCTGGCGCTATTAAGCGCTAGCCGCCCTCTTCCGATAAAAGGGCGCCGCGCGAAACCACAAAAAAAGCACGCAAGGCGTGGGCCGTCTGCGGAAATGATTGGGGCTATTCTAGCGCGGAGACAAGCCCGGGGCGAGAGGGGAGAATTTCCCCCCTGCCCGGAAGGAATTTCCAGTTGTTAGCAAGGAATCGAGCGCCTTCTAGGGGAGGATGCTCACAGGCCCCCAAAACCAGGGGACGGCGAGGGGGACGCTTTCCGGCCCGACTTTCACCGGCGCCGGCTTCATCGCCCATCTCTCCTCCGGAAGGGCCCGTGCCTTTTTGAGAAGTTGCCGGACGGCGTTAATCCGGATGACCCAGCCAAAGCGGCCGGTCCCCATGAAAGTCCCCTGGGAGAGTCCGACCATCTCGAATCGCCCGTCCCGGATGGCGATGACGGGGGTTCCGCTGTCGCCCGGAGAAAGGCCGTTGCTCACCATGAAGGCGTTCTCGTTCTTCGCGTCCACCCGCGATACCTCCCGGGGGGCGCGCAAGGCGCTGACGATGCCCTTGCGGATGTTCACCCCCATGTTCATGGGGTTGCCCACGACATAGATGTAATTGCCCACCCGGAGATCGTCGCTGTCACCCATCGAATACGGAAACAAGGGCGGGCGCACGCCGGGCGGAATTTCGAACAGGGCGATATCGTCCTCGCGGTTCCGCACCAGCGCCTGAAGGGGATGCTCCCTCCCGGCATGGGGAAGGGAGGTCTTCTCCCACATTTTCTCGACCTGAAGCTTCATCGGGCCCAGGGGCGTTTCGATCTCGATTTCGTGCTGGCCGGTGGTGTGCTCGACGGTGAGGACGAAGCGGCCGCCGACGACCACTCCGCTGCCCACCAGCTTTTTCTCGAACGGGGTGCCGTCCGGGAGCGTAAAAGTGGTCCGCGTGGTCAGTGTGACGATGGAGGAGACCACCCGCGATAATTCCATCCGGGATGAATCCACCAGGTAGGGGTGGTTGTCGTAGCGCCCGTCCGGGCGCGGAATCACAGACTTGGGACTGACCGGGGCGGAGACACATCCGGAGATAACGAAAGCGGACAAGTCAAGCGCCCATATACGATATTTCAAGGCCGACATGAATCGACCCTCCTGAGGGCAAATTATTACTATCCGATAAGGTGTACCGTCACATTATTGTCTCTTGAAATACCTCTTATAGTCGCCTAAAAGCCCCTAAAGTAATTGTTTTCAATATGATACCCGATATTTCTCGAACCGGGAAAAGCTCCTGCCCAATAGAAAAGCATAAATAGTGCCGAAATCGGAATTTTCCGCCATAACAAACCGAAATATGAAATCCGGCCCACCTTTGCCGCGAAAAAAGCCCTTCGAGCCGGTAATCCGCGCCTCCCCCCCGGCAATGCTTGCCTTTCCGGGCATATATGGAGTATCCATCAAGCTCCCGGTTGCGCCGAATACACGATCGCCTCACGGCTTTCTCGCCGCGCCGTTATTCTCACGACAATAAGGAGACTCCCTTGTCCGTCATCATTAACGAGACGAAGAGAAAATCCCTAGAGGGAAAGATGACCCTCGGCTCCGGTGTCCGGGCCGTCAAATCCGTCGAGATCGGAATGGCCATGGCCGCCAGCGGCTATGACTGGCTTTTCATCGATCTGGAACACGGCCCTTTCAACCTCGAGACGGCCACTCAGATCGCCATCGCCGCCCTCACTCAAGGAATCACCCCCCTCGTCCGCGTGGCCTCGCTGGACGCCGACCTGAGCACGCGCGTCCTCGACGCCGGGGCGCAGGGCATCGTCCTCCCCCACGTCAACAACGCCGAGGAGGCTCGCGAACTCGTTTCGATCTGCAAGTTTCCCCCGGAAGGGCACCGCAGCCACGGCGGCGGACTGCCCCACGCGGCCTTCGCCCCGCTCGGTTCGGACGAACTGCTTGAGAGCGTAAACCGGGAGATGCTCCTGGTGGCGATGATCGAAACGCCCGAGGCCGGAGAGCGCGCCGACGAAATTGCCGCGGTCGAGGGGATCGATGTCCTGCTCATCGGGACCAACGACCTGAGCACGGGAATGGGCATCGCCGGCCAGCACGACCACCCGAGGGTGAACCTGGTCTATGAACAAGTGCTCGCCGCCTGCGAGAAACACGGAAAAACCCCCGGCATGGGAGGCTCCTACGACCCCAAAATTCTCGAGCGGCGGATCAGGGAGGGGATGCGCTTCATCCTGAGCGGAAGCGACCTGGGCTTCATGATCGCGGGGGCCAAACGGCAAGCCGAACTGATTAGAGGGATTGAATTTTAGTGAAAATACCGGAGGCCCGCAGGCCCTCCGGCCGCGCGGGTGCGAGCCGATGGACTATTCACCTTCGAATGGAGAAAACATGAAACTCCTCACCTATGAAGCCGGTAACGGGCCCCGCGTCGCCGTCCTGACCGAGGCGGGGGTCGAGGATGTGGCGCCCGAAACGGGCGACGCCGAAGCGGTCATCGCCGCCGGCGGAACACCGAAAACGAACGGCAACCCCATGCCGCTCGGCACGGTGAAGCTCCTCGCGCCCATCGCCGAACTCAAGCGGCCCGTCGTCGCCGTCGGGCTCAACTACAAGCGCCATGCCGACGAGAGCGCGCACAGAAGAAACGAGCAGCCCGGCACTTATCCGGAAATCCCCGTTTTCTTCTGCAAGTGGCCGGGGTCCCACAACGGCCCCGAGGGAGAGATCGTCCACCATTCGATTACGAATTATGTGGACTACGAGTGCGAACTCGTCATCGTCATCGGCAGGGAGGGGGTCGACATCCCCAAGGACAAGGCCCTGGACCACGTTTACGGCTACACCATCATGAACGAGGTCTCGGCCCGCGACATCCAGCGCAGACACGGCCAATGGTTCAAGGGCAAGGCGCTGGACACCTTCGGCCCCCTCGGGCCCTGGATCGTCACCAAGGACGAGACCGGCGACGGCAACAACCTGGGCATCGAAACCCGCCTGAACGGCGAGGTGCGTCAGAACTCGAACACCAACGACATGATCTTCGATGTCGAGACAGTGGTTTCGGTCCTCTCGGAGGGCTTCACCCTCTACCCCGGCGATCTGATCGCCACTGGCACCGCCGAGGGCGTGGGCCTTTTCATGGAGCCTTCCGGGGTGATGAAGGTGGGCGACGTGGTGGAGTGCGAGATCGAGAAAATCGGAATTTTGCGCAACAAGATCGTCGCTCCCGAAGGAGAATGAACCGCTGAAGACTACATAGCGATCGGTGACCTTTGGAGGTCAAAAGGTATATATTGATAAATGTCCGGTCGGCCCTTTATATATTTCTTGGCAGATGCCATGGGAATGGCGGGTTCTGCGAATTCCCTGGGGTCCCCGAGGGCGGCGCTTTTTATAGCCGGCCCGGGCCTCCCCGAGGAGTGAAAGGAGGCTGAAATGACTTGGGATGTGAAAGACAAATGGTGGACGAGCCCGTTCAACTGGGAAGAGGATGTGCGAAAAGATCTCTCCCTTCCCGCCAAGGTCGAGATTCATGACGCGACCCTCCGGGACGGGGAGCAGACCCCCGGGGTGGTTTTCCGGAAACATGAGAAGGTGGCCATCGCCAAAAAGCTGGATGAGATAGGTGTGGATCGAATCGAGGCCGGCATGCCGGCCGTCTCAAAGGAGGACATGGAGGCGATTAAAGAGATCTCCTCGCTGGGCCTCAACGCTAAAATAATGACCTTCTCAAGGGCGATGCCCGCCGATATAGACCGCGCCATCGAGTGCGGCGCCGACGGCGCCGTCGTCGAGGTCCCCAGCGGACTCCCCCGCCTCAAATACCAGTATAACTGGAGCCAAGAAGACATCATCGAAAGAAGCATCACGGCGGTGAAGTACGCCAAGGACAAAGGCCTTTTTGTCAACTTCTTTCCTTTCGATACGACCCGGGCGGAGTTCGACTTCCTGAAGCGGCTGGTGGGGGAAGTGGCCGAGAAGGCGAAACCCGACTCTCTATGCGTTGTGGACACGACGGGCTGCATCCTCCCCCGGGCCATGGGGTTCCTCGTCGGCGAGCTCGGGCGTCTGGTGGATATCCCCACCGAGGTTCACACCCACAACGACCTGGGCTGCGGCATCGCCACCTCCCTGGCCGCAGTGGAGGCCGGCGCGCAGACGGTCCATGTCTGTGCCAACGGCCTGGGCGAGCGGACCGGCAATGCCTCGCTTGAGGAGATGGCCGTAAGCCTGAAGACCATGCTGGGGGTGGATACCTCCATCAAATACGAAAAACTGGAGGAGCTCTCCCAACTGGTGGAGAAATTGTCGGGGATGCGTCTCGGTGCGCAAAAGCCCCTCATGGGAGAGATCACATACATCCGCGAGACCGGTCTCGGTATCGACGCCCTTCAGAAGGAGCCCCGGGTGGGCTATTCGGTCCAGGCGGAATTTGTCGGCAGGAAATACCGGTTCGTTCTGGGCAAAAAGAGCGGCAAACCATCGATCGAAATCAGGCTTAAAGAGATGGGCTTGGACGCCACGGAGGAGCAGATGCGCACCATGCTCGACCAGGTGAAACTATTGTCTATCGAGAAGAAATCCTGGCTTAGCGACGCGGAGTTCCTCGAGATAGCCAAAGGCGTTCTCGGGAACTAGCGCGGGCCGCTTCGCCCGAAGCCTAAATACATTCCGGCCCCCGGATTTTCGGGGGCCGGAAACCTCCACAAATTCAAGGACTACAATACAAGACCAGAAAACCCTAAAAAAACATTTTCGGCCTTCGTTTTTTCCCCCGATTTTTCCCACCGAATCAGTGGAAAGAGTGTGGAAAAGGCTTAATTTTCGCCTCTAACATTAATGAATTCACGGACTTAGATTAAAGTGCCCAGATACGATACACTTCCCTTAATTCATTTAAAATCAACAACATAAACTAAATTTTCGCCCATCCGGGCCAGTCGCCTTCGTCTTAACCGCTGTTTTTTCACAGCTATTTGCCGCGGGGCGCCCAATTGCCCGACAATTTCGCCGCTATCAGGCAATTAATTT
>NYYB01000024.1 GCA_002685755.1 Nitrospinota bacterium | reverse complement strand
CCGGGAGGTAGGCGGCATCACCCAGCACATCGGCGCCTACCGGGTGACTACCGGGAAGGGAACGGCGGTCTTCCTCGATACGCCGGGCCACGAGGCGTTCACCTCCATGCGCGCCCGGGGAGCCCAGGTCACCGATCTGGTCATCCTGGTCGTGGCGGCGAACGAGGGCGTGATGCCTCAGACGCGCGAGGCCGTCGCTCACGCCAAGGCCGCCGAAGTGCCCGTCATGGTGGCCATCAACAAGATAGACCTTCCCGACGCGAATCCCGACCGAGTAAAGCAACAGCTCTCCGAACTCGATCTCATCCCGGATGATTGGGGGGGCGAAACGGTATTCAGCCCGGTATCGGCGAAAGAGGGCCACGGGGTGGATGACCTTCTCGATCTTGCCATTCTTCAATCCGACCTGCTCGAGCTCAAGGCCAATCCCAACCGCAGGTCCCAGGGGATCGTCATCGAGGCGAAACTCGACAAGGGCCGGGGGCCGGTGGCGACCGTGCTCGTCCAGCGGGGGACGCTATCGCCGGGCGATAACTTCGTCGCCGGTAGCTGGAGCGGGAAGGTGCGCGCCCTCATCGACGATCAGGGAAACAAGATCAAGGCGGCGGGTCCGTCCACGCCGGTTGAAATTTTAGGGATATCCGGTGTCCCGCAAGCGGGCGACGAGTTCACGAGTGTCGCCGACGAGCGGTCGGCCCGGGAGATCAGCTCCCGCCGCCAGCAGCGCGATCGCCTCGCCGCCATGCTCCCGATGGCGCGGGTCAACCTGGAGACCTTCCTGGAAGGGGTCCAGAAGGGCACGATCAAGGAGCTCAACATCATCCTAAAAGCCGATGTTCAGGGCAGCCTCGAAGCCCTGAAGGACAGCCTCTCCAAACAAGGCAACGAGGAGGTGGCCGTGAAAATCCTTCACGCCTCGGCCGGCGGGATCACCGAAACCGACGTTATGCTGGCAGCCGCCTCGTCGGCCATTATCGTCGGTTTCAATGTACGTCCGACGACGGGGGCGGATTTGTCCGCCAAGCGGGAGAATGTGGACATCCGTCTCTATTCGGTGATTTACAATGCCATCGGGGAGGTCAGGGCTGCTCTCGAGGGGATTCTCGATCCGATATCCAGGGAAGTGATCCGTGGCCACGCCGAGGTGCGCCAGACTTTCCATGTGCCGAGCATCGGCTCGATCGCGGGCTGCTACGTGACGGACGGCGCCGTCCAGCGGGGCTCGGAGGTTCGCCTCATCCGCGACAGCGTTGTGGTTTACACGGGCCGGGTTTCCTCGCTGCGCCGCTTCAAGGAAGACGTCAACGAGGTTCAGCAGGGCTACGAATGCGGTATCGGAATCGAGAAGTTCCAGGACATCAAGGAGGGGGACGTTATCGAACCCTTCGTCACCGAGGAGGTGGCCCGGACCCTTTGATGCCGGCCTCCCGGCCGGCCGCCAGCGGGGGGATTCCATTCATGACCGCCGTGGGTCTTATGACCGTGGACCTCCAGATACCCGGCAGCAGCTCCCTAAAAAGCAAACGCAAGGTGGTGAGTTCGCTCACCGCCAGGCTGCGGCAGCGCTTCAATGTGGCCGTGGCCGAGGTGGATTTTCAGGACAAGTGGCAGCGCTGCCGTATCGGGGTGTGCGCGGTCTCGAACGACGCACGCCACGTGGACAGCCAGCTTCGAAAGACTCTCGATGCGATCGATGCGATGGGGCAGGCGGTCATTCTCGACTTTGATATCGAGATTCTCTAGGGGCCGCCCCGAGGGGAGGAGCTGGAGAGATTATGGTGATTAACCGCAACTACCCCCGGTCGGTTCGGGTGGCCGAGCTGATTCAGTCCGAACTGGGGGGGATGCTTCTCCGCGAGGTGAAGGATCCCCGTGTGCGCGGCACGATGATCACGAAGGTCGCGGTGAGCCGCGACCTCCGGGTGGCCGATATATTCTTCAGCCGCTACGGTGAGGGGCGCGGCTCGGAGGGGGAGATTGACGAGGGGCTCGAGGGCCTCCGCCGAGCGAGCGGATTCCTCCAGGGGAAGCTCGGCGAGCGGCTTCGTCTCAGGCGCGTCCCCCGCCTCGAGTTCTACATCGACCGCGGCTTGGGCCACAGCGCCGAGATCAACCGCTTGCTCAGTGATATGGAAAGGGAAACTTGAAAATCATCGGTGTTCTGAATCTGAAGAAAAAGTCGGGGCCCACCTCGCACGACATGGTCGCCCGGGTGCGGCGCCTTTTGCCCGGAAAAACGAAGGTGGGCCACGCCGGCACCCTCGACCCCGTGGCCGAGGGGGTGCTCCCGGTGTGCGTGGGGGCGGCGACGAAAATATTTCCCTATCTCCTCGATTGTCCGAAAACGTACCGGGCGACGATGATGTTTGGCCGGGTGACCGACACCCAGGACATCACGGGCGAAACGATATCGGAGGACGAGGCCGGAGATATCCCCCTGGACGAGGCCCAGCGCCTTCTCGGCACCTTCCTGGGTCCGGGAATCCAGGTGCCACCCATGTTTTCCGCCCTCAAGGTCGGGGGAACGCGGCTTCACGAACTGGCCCGGGCCGGCAAGGAGGTAGATCGCGAAGGCAGGAAGGTGGAGATTTACGACATCCGGGCCCTTGCGGCCGAGGGGAGCCGGCTGACTTTCGAGGTCTCGTGCAGCCGGGGCACTTACATCCGCACGCTGTGCCATGACGTGGGCGCTCTCCAGGGCTCGGGCGGCTGCATGGAGGCCCTCACGCGGACGAAACTGGGTCCCTTTCACCTGGAGGACGGGATTTTCCTCGAGGAGGCGGAGAGTCTGGCCGGGGAGGGCCGCCTCCGAGGGGCGCTGATGCCGCTGGGGGATGCCCTCGCTCACCTCCCCGCCGTTACCGTCAAGTCCGAGGCCGAGGGGCGCTTTCGAAACGGAATTCCTCTCGCCGGGCGGGATTTTACGGCCCAGCTGCCCCTTCGAGAGGGCGGGAAAGTACGGGTATTCGCTCTGGGCGGCGATGTGATCGCCGTCGGGCGGGTCCTCCCCGGCGGTGGGGGGATCAACGCGGACCGCGTATTTGTCCAATAAATCTTTGGTTTCCGTCATTTACATTGGACCGCAAGTTCGCTACACTCGCTCGCCGTTGAGAAGAAGGCATGCGCGAAAAGAGGGCTCGGATTCGCCGGGCCGGCAAACGGAGGTGAAAATCGAATGGTCCTGACAAAGGACAAGAAAACGGAAGTTATCGACAGCTATAAAACCCACGAAAGCGACACTGGCTCACCTGAAGTCCAAGTCGCCATCCTGACCGAGCGCATCACCTATCTCACAGACCATTTTAAAACGCACAAGAAAGACCACCATTCCAGAAGAGGTCTGTTGAAGCTCGTTGGTCAGCGGCGGCGCCTTCTCGATTATCTGAAGGACAAGGATATCAACCGCTACCGCACCCTGATTCAGCGTCTCGGTATCCGACGCTAGCCGCGCTTTTCGCCGCTACAGAGCGGCCAACCTTCAGAGAGAATCCACTATGACACCTATCCGTAAAGAACTATCCATCAATGGGTTTACGCTCGCCTTCGAGACCGGCGAAATCGCCAAGCAGGCCGACGGCGCCGTCATGATGCATTACGGCGAAACCTCGGTTCTCTGCACCGCCTGCGCATCGTCGTCCCCCCGCGTGGGGTTCGATTTCTTTCCGCTCACTGTGGACTACCGCGAGGGGTTTTACGCGGCCGGGGTGATACCGGGGAATTTCTTCAGGCGCGAGGCCCGTCCCGGCGAACGCGAGGTGCTTACCTGCCGCCTCATCGACCGCCCGATTCGCCCGCTGTTCCCCGATTGGTTTCAGTGCGAGACGATGATCCAGATTATGGTCATGTCCTACGACCGGCTCTGCGACTCGGACATCCTCGCGATCAACGGAACCTCGGCGGCGCTTCACATCTCGGACATCCCCTGGGCCGGGCCGATAGCGGCCGTCCGAGTGGGAAGGATTGACGAGGAAATCATCATCAACCCGACCGTTGATCAGCAGGTCGACAGCGACGTGAACTGCGTCATGGTGGGAACGGCCGATGCCCTGGTGATGGTCGAGGCGGGGAGTTTCGAGGTCTCCGAGGATGTTTACATGGACGCCTTCGAGAAGGGCCACGAAGTCATCAAGGAACTCTGCGAGGCGCAGGAAGAGCTTCGCGCCGAATGCGGAAAACCCAAGCGCGAGGTCGAGGAGGAAGCCGTCAACGAGGCCGTGATGTCCCGCGTTCGCGAGATCGCAACTCCGCTGCTCAATAAGGCCGCGGAGACCCACGAGAAGATGGCCCAGTACCAGGCCATCGGCGGCGCCAAGGCGGCCTGCGTCGAGGCGCTTTGCACCGGAGAGGAGGGGGCCCCCGACAAGAAAATGGTGGGCGACTATTTCTCCGATGTCGAACACGATGTCTTCCGCGGTCTCATTCTCAACGACGGCATCCGGGCCGACGGGCGCTCCTTCACCGAGGTGCGGCCCATCACCATCCGGATGAATCCCCTGGCGCGGACGCACGGGAGCGTGCTCTTCACGCGGGGGGAGACCCAGGCGCTCGTTAACACCACCCTGGGCACCAGTTCGGACGCCCAGCTGATCGACACCCTCGACGGAAAAACGGATCGTAATTTTCTCCTGCACTACAACTTCCCCGGCTTCAGCGTCGGGGAGGCGAAGCCCAACCGGGGCCCCGGCCGCCGCGAAATCGGCCACGGCGCCCTCGCCCGGCGGGCGGTTCAGGCGGTTCTGCCCGATCAGGATACTTTTCCCTACACGATTCGCGTCGTCTCCGATATCACAGAGAGCAACGGTAGCTCCTCGATGGCTTCCATCTGCGGGGCAAGTTTGTCGCTCATGTCGGCCGGCGTTCCCATCTCCTCGGCGGTCGCCGGGGTGGCCATGGGTCTTGTCAGCGATGAGGAGTCTGGGAAAACGGCCATTTTGACGGACATCCTCGGAATCGAGGATCATCTCGGCGACATGGACTTCAAGGTCGGCGGCACCCGCGACGGAATCACCGCCCTTCAGATGGACATCAAAATCAAGGGACTCAAATTCAGCCTGGTGCGCGAGGCGCTGTCCCAGGCCAATGATGCGCGGATGCATGTTCTCGACAAGATGGACGCTGTTATCTCAGCGCCGAGCGAGGAAATCTCTCCTCATGCGCCCCGCATCCTCTCCATTCAGGTTCACAAGAACCGTGTCCGCGACGTAATCGGACCGGGCGGGAAGGTCGTTCGCGGAATTGTCGAGGAGACCGGCGCCCAGATCGATATCGAGGACGACGGGACTGTCTTTGTCGCGTCGGTCGACGAGGCGAGCGCCCTGCGCGCCATCGAAATTATCAAGGAGCTTACCCAGGAGGCCGAGCCGAACAGAATTTACTACGGCACGGTGAGAAAAATCATGGATTTCGGCGCTTTCGTCGAAATATTCCCGGGGACCGACGGCCTTTGCCATATCTCCATGCTCTCGAAGAACCGCGTCAAGTCGGTCACTGACGTGCTCAAGGAGGGGGACCGGATTTTGGTGAAGTGTCTCGAGGTCGAGGGCAACGGCCGAATCAGGCTCTCCATGAAGGACGTGAAGGAAGAAGATGTTCCCGAGGAATACAAGGCGCACTTCACCCCGGTGGAGTAGGGAGTATTCACCCGGACATCCACTGACGACAATAAAAAGGCCGGCCCCGATTGGGGCCGGCCTTTTTTATTTCCCGAAAGATGTGGGGATGAAAACCGCTGCGTCTTATCTGGAGGTCAGTACCTCCCGCCTCCGAATGATCTCATCTCCTTGAGCACGTCGAGAATCANCCGCTCGGCGATATCCTCGCCCGGGACATGATATTNGTCNGCCTCGATTTTCGACTNGATCTCGGTCACGAGTTCGGTGCGGACATCNGNGATTTCGGCCAGGGCCTTTTGNATGCGCNCCATCATGNTTGCCTTATCGCTCACCTCGATGCTGTCCCCCGCAGGGCCGGCCGAGGGCTGGGAAGGGGCGCGCGCACCCCCCTTCGCCTTTTCTGCATCCTCCCTTCGGCGCAGGGAGTCAGTATAACTCTAGCCTGCGACCTTTCTTCGGATGGGATCCATGTCAATCATGGATGGCTCGTTCCTCTATGGACGTTCGCCGGATTAGATTACTTCGCTCAAAATTTTCTGAACCAGATTCCGAAGCTCGGTCCTCGCCGCCTCGTGGGAATCGGGCGTCAGGGGGACCAGGTCTTCTCCCGTGGACTTGTTGACGATGGCTTCGTCCGTGCCGTCCTCGCTCTGGCGAACCTCGTGGCCGAAAGATTCGATGAGTCGGACAAAGGCGGTCCGGCCGGTGTTCGGCTGTGACTCATTTCCCTCTTCGGCGCCCTCGGCGCTTTCCTGAGCGGCCGCGGGCGGGGCCAGGAACTGATCGACGAAGCGGTTGGCCATCTCCTTGGTGTTTAGCTTTTTTTACGCTGTGGCGTTGGCCTTGGCCGCCTCCGCGGCCTCTTGGGCGGCGGCGGAGATATCCACCTCGGCGATGGGTTGGTCCTGGTTCGCCTTCGCCTTGGCATCGGCGATTCGCTCACCGACGCGCTGCTGGCGCCGGTAGCTCCGCTGAACGCTATTCAGCAAGTAAGGGGCTTATCCTACCAACCATATACGACTGCTCCCGGTTAGGCCGATTGTATCCCAGGCCAATATATATTAGCGACTTACCCGCGATCCAGAGGCGCGCAGACCTGACCCTACTTCTCTGCTCGTTTTATCGACATTTCAGCGGGAAACTTGATAGTTTTTTTTGAGGAACTTATTATCATTTTAAATACAACGGGTTAAACAACAATTCCAATGTCGATTCGAGGCGAGTGTGAGGGGGTTTTTAGCCCCTGACCCGAGAGACCGGCTTGCCGACGCCCGCCTCGCCACACACAACACCGTCCTCCATCACCACGTTTCCGCGAAGGATCGTCATCACCGGCGCCCCCTTGACCTTCATCCCGTCGAACGGTGTCCATTTGCACTTCGAGACGATATCCGCGTTCCGGAGGGTCTCCTCTCGCTCCATGTCCACGATGATGAGGTCGGCGTCCGAGCCCACCTGTATCGCCCCCTTCCGGGGGAAAAGACGGAACAGGCGAGCCGGGCGTTCGCAGCAAATCCGGACCCACTGGTTCAGCGATAGATGGCCCTCACTCACCGCGGTGAGCATCACCCGGACGGTGGTCTCGACGCCAGGAATACCGAAGGGGGCATCGTGGATATTTTCTACTCCGGCTTCCTTCAAGGCCCGGGGAAAGGGGCAGTGGTCGGTCCCGATGGTGTCCACCATGCCGCGGCCCAGATAAGTGCGCATTCCCTCCTTGACCTCGGGGGCGCGAAGGACGGGAGTGAATTTCACGAAGGGGCCTTTCTCCTTGAGGGTGTCGGTGTCCATGAAGAAATATTGCGGGCAGCTTTCCGCGAAGATTTGTACCCCGCGCTCCTTGGCCGCGTGTATCGCGTCGAGAAGGCGAGGCTGGCTGACGTGGGCGACGAGGACGGTGCACCCCGTCAACTCGGCCAGCGAGATGGCGTCGATCGTGGCGACGTACTCGCTTTCGGGGTTTCGCCAGTCGCTGATGCACATGTAGTCGGTCCGCCCGTCGGCGTCGATTTTCTCCTTCGCTTTATTGAGAATCGAGTCGCTCTCGCAGTGGAGCATGACGGTTGCGCCGAAAGTTTTCGCCTCGCGCATGACGTTCAACAGGACGCCCTCCGAGAGGTCGGGCACCCCGTGAAGCTCGCAGATGAAGCCCTTGAAGCCGAGCGCCCCTCCCTCCCACATCGGGCGAAGGTGCTCCAAATTGTCCAGATCGATGCCGCCGAGCTGGCCGTAATCGACGACGGCGCGCGAGCGGATGTACTCGGTTTTCTCCTCGAGAATCGCCCTGGTGTAGACGAGCGGTTCGCTCCGGTGGTGATCGATGACTGTGGTGATTCCGCCCCGTGCGGCGGCCATCGTGCCCTGAGTCCAGTCCTCGCGGTCCGTGAAGCCGGGGTCCATCATGTGGACGTGCTCGTCCACCATGCCGGGGAGGATGTGGCGTCCGGCGGCGTCGATTTCCCGGGCGGCTCCGGCCTCCTTTTCGCGCGTGATGGCGGCAATCTGTCCGTCCTTGACGTAGATATGGCCCGGAAACGTGTCGGATGAGGTGACGATTTGGGCGTTGGAGACAAGAAGGTCGGCGTTCATGGCAAAATCTCTTTCTGGCGCCCTGAGCTTTCAGGGCGCCCGGTAAGTTTTCCGGTATGATCAACGAATTTTAGATCCGCCGCATTTTGAGGGCGGGGCCTCGCGGGATCAACCCTGCCGGGGTGGACTTCGACCAGGGGGGAGGAGTCCCTCTGACCGAAGTGGGAAGAGTCCTCTCACCAGTGTAGGGACTTGTCCAGCGGGAGGGGATTTTTTTCTGACGCTCAAGAGGTAGAGTAAAAAATTGAAAGATGGATATCCGGTTCAAAAATTCTTGCGCTCCTAGGGTAGAAAAATTATTGCGCTCCTTGGGTAGGGGGAAAGTAGATGCCTGAAATCGGTGTGGTGGCGGATGTGGACCTCGCAAGGCTGAGGGCAGCGGTTCAAAACGAATACGCTGTGGTGCCGAACCAGCCCGGCAAGGGCTTTCACTTTCACACAGGGAGGCCGCTGGCGAAGCTTCTGGGGTATTCGGACGAATGGCTCGAGGGGATTCCCGAGAGCGCGGTTGAATCCCTCGCGGGTACGGGGAATCTGTTTTCCCTGGGCGAAATCCGGTAGGGTGAGCGCGTGGTGGACATCGGCTGCGGCGCCGGGATGGACAGTTTTCTAGCCGCAAAGTTTGCAGGCGAATCTGGCCGCGTCGTCGGCGTGGACATGACGCCCGACATGCTGGGCAAGGCCCGGGCAGCCGCCGAGGCGGCGAATATCGGGAACATCGAGTTCAAGGAAGCCCTGGCGGAGGAGCTTCCGGTGCCGGACAGCTGGGCCGACGTGGTGATTTCGAACGGGGTGGTGAACCTTTGCCCGGACAAGCCCCGGGTGTTCGCGGAGCTCCTCCGTATCCTCAAGCCGACCGGCAGACTTCAGATTGCCGATATCCTGGTGGACAAGCCGGTGCCCGAGGAGGCGAAAAGCGAGATCGATCTATGGACCGGCTGAATCGCCGGCGCTCTGCTTGAGGCAGAGCTCGAGTCGGTCGTCACCCGGCCGGGTTTTGAGGATTTCGAGATCACATGGCGGAAAGATGTTTTCGCGGGGTCCCCCCAGGACTCAAGCGCCGCCGCGTTCGGGACTGTGGGGATCAACTTCCGGGCGCGAAAGCCCGCCTGATCAAATTTCCTGAATTTCCTCGAGCATCCGCCGGGTGTTCGGGGCGGTGGGACTCTGCCCACCTGCGTGGCTCGCGAGGCGTGCGCGAAGGCGCTCCAGGTCCCCGGTTGTATCCACATCGCTCCACTCAGGAAGGGTGTGAAGCCGGTGGCCCGAGGATTCGAGCCTTTCAGTCTGCGCCCGGAAAACCCCGGAGCCTCCCCATTCCATTCCCGAGAAGAGACCCGGCGAGAGGCGGTTCAACCCGATGAGATAGTAGCCGCCGTCCATGGACGGCCCGAGGGCGGCGCAGGGCGCACCCGGCACGGCCCGCTCCATCTCCTCCAGGGCGGCGAAGGCCTCGATCACAATCTCCGCCGGAAGATCCGGAAAATCGGTGCCTATCAACACAGCCCGCCGCGGACGGCTCGTCATGTTCCCGGCGGCGAGCCGCCTCCCCAGCGCGGCCCCCATTCGTTCGCCGAGGTCGCGCCCGCTCTGGGCGCGGTGAAGAAACGGCCCCGGCAGCCAGAAGTCGAGGGGCATCGCCCCAAGGGGCAGTGCCTCGGAGGACAGTGCCCCAGGAGGGACGTTTTCGATGGCCCATTCCGCCGTGAGTCCGGCAGAGGGCCTTGCCTCGTGCACCTGAGCAGCCCCCTCCGCCGCATCCGCCAGGAATGCCCGGTAGAGCCGGGCAGCCCCCTCGGCGCCGAGGGCCGGGATGAGGCGCGTCTTGACCCGGCCCGGGGTAGGGGGGCGGGCGAAGAGAATGAGGCTTTCCATGGGGGAATCCGCTTTATTCATCCGGATAAAAAGACCTCGAAAGCAATCCAAATAAGCAGTTCACAGGAAAAAATCATGGAGCCCGGTAGCGTCGACTGCTAGAATGCGCCGCCTGCCCTGAGGGTGGCAATTCCCTTTCAACCAATAGGGCAACGGAAAAGGATATGGAATTCAATCAGGAAGTGCTCATCGCGGCCCCCCGCGAGAAGGTTTGGGAGTTTATCTGGAGCGTCGAGGAGTTCGCGGCCTGCGTGCCGGGCGTCACGGGCGTCGAAAAGGTGGACGATACGCATTACGGCGTGACGGTCGAGCAGAAGATCAGCTTTCTCAAGGCGAAGTTCAATCTTCAGATCGAGGTGGTCGAGCAGCGCGCGCCCGAATTTATCCGCACCGCGGGGGAGGGGAAGGACTCGAAAATCGCGGCCAGCCTCAAGCAGGCGAACGTGGTGACGCTCGAGGCCATCTCGGAGGGGGAGACCAAGGTCGTCATCCAGTCGCGGGTCGATGTTTTCGGCAAGCTCGGCTCGCTGGGTTTCAGTGTGATCAAAAACCAGGCGAATAAGATTTTCAAGGAGTTCGCGATGAATTTGAAGGCTAAACTTGAATAAGCCGGGAACAAGGCGAAAGTTTCAATCATAATCGAGAGAATCCCATCTAACATATTGATATTTACGAAGTAACAAAGAAAATCGCCGGGCGGCTGGCTCAAGAGCGCCGGCCTCGTGGGGGAATGGCTCGATTGCGGTGATCTCCCCGGAGCCGGCCTCGTGAGGGGATGGTCCGATTTCGGTGATCTCCCCGGAGCCGGCCTCGCGGGCAGGCGGCCCCGGGCCAGTTAGCCTCTGCCGGCGGCCCCGGCCTGGGAGCCTTTGTCGGATGGCCCTGGCTATATGGGCGGCCCCGGCTAGGAAGCCTCCTCGACCCGGCCCAGAAGGGCGCCCAGCTCCCTCGCCGGGACACTCTCGAGCCGCGATACGGCGTCGGCGATCTCACCCCTCAGCCCCTCGGTGGTGTGCGGCCCGCACAGCGCATCGAACTTGCCGCGCACCGACTCCCAGCTCATCGGCGAGGCCGGGAACCCCTCGTAGCCCGGCTTTTCCTTTTCGAAGACAGTACCGTCCTTCATCTCGATCCTGAGCCGCACGGGCGATTGGGCGGGATATCGCGCCGTCAGATCGTCCCCGCAGGTGATGCTCACCCGCCGGAGGAGCGCCTGAACATCCTTGGCCCGGATGCGCTCGATCTCGAACTGCGCCGGCATCACCTCCCCGTCGATGAGCGCGGCCGCCAGGACATAAGGAAGGCTGTGGTCGGCGGTCTCCTTGTTTCGGATGTCGTGCTTGTCCCCCGCGCCGCCTCCGCCCATGATGTAAAAGGCACGCTCGTAGGTCTCCAGCTCCACCCGCTCGATCTCGCCCGGTGAGATGCTGTGCTCGTTCTTCAGCTCGATGACGCCCTCGATGCCCGTCTGGGAGTGCACCCCCGCGTTGTATTTCTTGATGCTGATGCCGAGCACCTTTTCAAGGTTCTCGCTCTCCCAGTCGATCTCAAAGGGTCCGGTGATGGCCTCGAAGAGCCCGCGCGGGCCCTCGAAGATTTCCACCGGCCCCGTCACCCCGCGCATGGCGAGAAACACCGCGTGGATGGCGTTTAAGGCCGCGTCGGCGGTGGCGAATCCCTTCCAGTGGGAGATTTGCCCCGTCCGCGAGATGAACAGGGGGTTGTGGGAGGCCCCGCTCAGGGCGACGGCGTGCGCCGCTCGCTCCGGGCCGACCCCCAGGGCGCGCGCCGCCCCCGCCGCCACGGAGTAGGAGATGGCGAGCCCTTGATCGAAGCCGTTCTTTTCCGAGGGCGCGAGGTCGCAGAACCGGCACTGCACCTGATAGGCGAGCGCGAGGGCGGCCATGAAATCCCGTCCGGAGGCGCCGGCGTACTCCGCTGCCGCAAGCACAGCGCCCATGTTGTCACTCGGGTGCGAGGTGCCCATCGCGCCCATGTAGCCGTCGCTGATGTCGAGATAGCGGACGAGCGAGGTGTTGTAGAAGGCCGCCCGGTCGGGGGCGGTCGATCCCCCGCCGATGAGGGTGCAGCTCCCGTTTCCCCCGAAATCGTCGGCTTGCGCGCGTAAATAGCGGATGGGCTCGGCCCCCAGCGACCCGATGGCGCAGCCGATCGTGTCGAGGACGAGGAGCTTTACCTGATTCCGCGCGGCCTCTGAAAGATCGTCGTAGGACGCGCCCGCCGCGAAGGCGGCGAGCCGTTCGGCGGTGGTCATGTGCGGTCTCCGATTTTTTTTTGAAGAGCTAGGGCTGCTCGATGGTCCACTCCTCGGCCAGCTCGCAGGTGCTTTCGCGGAAGAGG
>NYYB01000023.1 GCA_002685755.1 Nitrospinota bacterium | reverse complement strand
GGTTCTTTAGTTGCAGGTGCTGGAGTGTGACAGAGCCTATACAACTCCACCCAACTCAGCCTCATCCAAGTCAATTTCGGGATTTTGAGTATCTATTTGAGAATCTTGGATTTGCCTGGATTTTAAGGGATATCGGAGGAAGGGTCTTCGGTCTTAATTCTGTCTCTTAATCCGTAGGTTCGGGGTTCGATTCCCCGGCGGTCCACCAGACTATCCTTAGGAAACCCGGGGTTTTCCCTGGTTTTCTTTTTGGGCCCTCGGGCTCTTGGCCCGGCGGGCCCCCAGGGCGAAAATATCGGTCATCGGTTCAGGGCCCGGTCCGGCCCGGTCCGAGGGGCGCGCATTTTCGCGCAACTCCCCGCAATTCCTGACCCCCTCGGTCCTGCGGATCTTGGCCCGAAAACGAAAGGAAGCATTCTTGACGAGAGAAGATCCTTCCCCGGCCGGGGCCCCCGGCCCCCCGGCCGGAGGCTCACCCGAAGCCGGAGGCTCACCCGAAGCCGGGGACTCAACCGAGGCCCGGCGGGCCCCCGAGGCCGGAGGCTCCGAGGAGTCCAGAAGCGTCCGCAAGGCGGGCTTCGCCGCGCTCGTATTTTCACATGCCGTCAACGACTCCTCGAGCGCCTTCTTCGCCCCCCTCGCCCCGCTCATCGCCGGCGAACTCGGCCTCAGCCTCACCGCCCTCGGCCTCATCATGACCATCCGCTCCTTCGCCGGCTCGCTTCCCCAGACCCTCTTCGGCTGGCTCATCGACCGCCGCCCGAGCCGGTGGTGGCTCCTCTCGACCCCCATCGTCGTCGGCGTCTCGCGGACCATCATCGGCTTCGCCACGGGCTTCTGGAGCCTCACCCTCATGCTCTCGGCGGGCGCCCTCGGCGGCGCCTGCTACCACCCCGCCGCCGCCGTCATGGCGCGAGACGTATCCGCCGGCCACCGGGGCCTCGTCATGTCCGTCTACGTCGCCTCGGGCCGTCTGGGCCACGCCGCCGGCCCCATCGTCGCCCTCTCCCTCGTCTCCTTCCTCGGGCTCAAGGGCCTCTCCATCGCCATGGGCCTCTACGCCCTCTCCGCCGCCGCCCTCTGGCGCTACGCCCCCGAGCCTTCACACGCCACCGCAAACGAAGCCCCCGTCTTTCAAGCTCCAGCCGCCGTCTCGAAAACCAACGAACCCGAAGCCGCCGCAGCGCCCACTGCCGCACCTTTGGTGCCCGGCAGCTGGCGGGCGATGGTCATCCTCTACATCACCACCATTTTCCGTAACATGGTCATGATCAACCTCTACGGCTTCCTGCCCCTCTACTTCGCCGCCAAGGGCGAGACCATCTGGGAGGGGGGCGGCGCGCTCACCCTGTTCCTCATCGCGGGGGCCTCGGGGGGGGTCGTCGGCGGCTGGCTCTCCGACCGCTTCGGGCGAAAACGGGTGATCGTCCTCTCCGCCGCCGCCGTCTTTCCCCTGCTGCTTCTCTTTCTGGGGACCGGGGGTCTCCTTCAGCTCGGCCTCATCATCCCCCTCGGGGTGTTCACCCACTCCGCCATGGGGGTGCGGATGGCCTACGCCCAGGAGCTCATGCCCGGCCGCCCGGCCCTCGCCGCCGGCATCATGCAGGGGGGCAACTGGTTCATCTCGGGCGCCACCCTTGCCGCTACCGGCGCCATCGGCGAAAGCCACGGCCTCGAGTTCGCCCTCTCCCTCTTCGCCGCCGTCGCCGCCCTCGAGTTCGTCGTCACCTTGGCATTGCCGAAGGACGGGTAAGGTAGGGTTCATAGGCGGGGAAGGGGAGGGTATGACCGGCGCGATGAAATAAATAGGAACAGGATGGCTGGATAGACATAAAAATAGAAAAGAAGATTGCCTATGAGGATATATTTGATTGATCGAGAGGTGAATATTTTCAAAAATTTTGTAGGGATGGGGAGAAGTAGTGGATAGATAGGATCATTTTTTCTTGTGTTTTTCCATCCACTCTCTTGTGAGTTTTTGTGCTTTCTCGAGCTGGTAGGGGGTCATTATATTTTCTAAAAGACTTTTGCTTCTGGTTGCGTTCTCACTACCGTTTGCGCTTGAAATGCTCCACCACATATGTACGAGGACATGATCCCGGGGAACGCCCCGTCCTTCCGCGTACATGATTCCCAGATTGTATTGCGCGCCCGCATATCCCTGTTCCTCGCTCTTGCGATACCACCTGACCGAAAGTTTGTAGTCCTTTGGAACGCCTTTCCCTTCGCTATACATCACACCTGGATTGTGTTGCGCCTTTGCGTTCCCCTGTTCCGCGCTCTTACTAAACCACTGCAACGCAAGTTCGTGGTTTTTTTGAACGCCCAGCCCGTTGTAATACATGAAACCCAGATTCTTCTGCGCAATAGGCTTTCCCTTTTCCGCAAAAGGTCTCAACTCCTTGAACGCGGTCGCGTAATCCTTTCGGTTGTACGCATCCACCCCTTTTTGAAATTTCACATCGTCCGCTGATTGTGAATCGCACCCGAAAATCAGGAATGAAACCATAACGATCAAACAGAGTCTTCGTATTCGGGAGAAGCTCACCATTTCACCCTTTACGAGACACCGTGGGACACAAAACCATTACTTCCTCATATTCATCCTCACAACATATGGTGAAAACTTNCCGGAGGTTTCGCGGGGATTGAATTTTNGATTCTTCGCCCGGCATTTTGGGCATTTGTCTGTTTTGTCTGTTATGGGATCGACCACCTTTGNACTTATCCATTCTTTGCACTTAACAAGGAGATGAACTTGTAAGAGGAAAAACCTTTGACTTTAATCAAAGTGACATACTCGTTACGACACCGGAACACAAAACTTCTGGTACCTAATTCACAAAAAACCCGTGTCTGGGATGGAGAAAATAGATGCGTCTCTCCACAACCACACTCGTAGGGAATTCCTTCGTATACGTGCATCTTCCTTCTGAGTGGGACTCCACCCATGGTTTTTTTGAAAAATTCGTCCTTACTCACCACTTTAGGCATGTTTTTCCACCATTTCTCAATTGACCAAAATGAATAGACCAAGTTTTCGGAATCGGGAGAGGTTTGTCATATCACCCTTTTTTGCGAAACATCGCGGGGACACGGGATGAGGGTCTTTGCGGACTGAAAGGAGGAATTATATGGAAATGTTAGTAAGTAGTCTAATTTAATAATGGAATGTCAGCCTGATGCATGTTCATCGAATACTTCCCAACCGGACTGAATATGGAAAATCAAGGGATCTCCGCCGGGGCGCGCCGGCCATGAAAAGCCCTACTTCGTGTTGGCCCGGATGAATTTCGCGATAGCCGAAATGACCTCCTCTTCTATCCCGAAAAAAGTGTGGGGCGTTTCCGGGGTGCAGGGATGCCGGCCGGCGTCCTCTCCTCCTGTGAAGAATTTCGCCTGCGCGTTCGGTGAGGAAGCCGCCGTCCTTGCGATTTTGATTGCGCCCGCCGGCGGAGTGCCGGGGCAAGCGTCGTCACGATGAGCGATTGCGAGAAGGGGCACCCGGTTCCTGTCCAGTTTCAAGTCCAGAATCCCCCGGCCGCCCCTGGGCGGTCTCGTCGAGCTCGACAAGAGCACCACGCCGGCGATGTCCCGGTTGCCCCGGACCGCATAGGAGGCCGCGGAATATGTGCCCAGACTGATTCCGGCCACCCAGACCGGCAATTTGGTTTTTTTCTTCATCCAGGCGACGACGGCGGCGATGTCTTTCGCGTGGGCTTCGCTTTTCCGGAACAGGGGGTGCATGCCGCCGCGGAACCCCGTCTGGTCGGAGGGCGCATCGACCAGGGAAAAGTCCAGGCCGTTTTCGGCGAACAGGCCCCGGCTGCCGTTCATGAATCCCCGCCCGCCCGGGGATTGCAAGTCGGGCGTTCCGCCTCCTCCCTCGAAGAGGACGACCGCGGCGAAGGGGTTTTTCGGCTCGACAACGAGAAAATCCACCGAAGCGCCCGGCCTCGCCTTTAACGACACAATCTCGCCTTTCGTTGCAATAGCGGAGGAAAAAACCAGCGCCGCAGCGAGAATGATCTTCAGGACCGCGCGCATCGTCGTCCCCTCCGGAGGATTTCTGATTCTATATCAGGAAAATGTCTTGAATTGAGTAATTTTGAATGATAAAATAATGCATATACTTCAAATAAAAAACCTAAGGAATCGGCATGGTTGATAGTGTCACGGGTGCCGAGGGTTATTTCAAAACCGCTGGTCCTTTCAGCGGACCCGGCCAGCCCTTTACGGAGTCGGACATAACGGCCGAGGGGGGCAGGGGGAATACGGAAACCTACAAAATAGAGATCAAGAGCGGAAATACAGAGAGCAGCCGCGCCGAGCGGGTTCCAGAGGAAGAACGCGGCCAGGCAATCGATGTCGAAGCCTAGGGCGTCCGGTCCCTGACTCTTCTCACCCTCCGCGATTCGCCAGAACATTGAACCTGGCATTATCGGACAAGGCCCCCCGCTACTTCACACCAATCCGCACCACCAATGAAGGCCGAGCGATATAACCCGGCTTTCCGAATCTCGGAGAAGGTTCGTCTTTGAAAGCCGATTGGATGCGGTCATTTCTTTTGATGTTTTTCCGTCCACTCCCTTGCGAGTCGTTTCGCCTCCGCGATTTGTTTGGGGGTCATCCTCTGCTCGACTTTTTTTCTATTTTTGTTTCCGTCGATTTTTCCTCCGGCGAGAATTAGCCACATATCCGAGAGGATCATGTTTTTCGGAACGTCTTGCCCGTTCGCATACAAAACGCCCAGCTTGAATTGCGCGTCCGTCATCCCGTTTTCCGCCAGGGGCCGCCACGCTGTCAGCGCGGCTGCATAATCTTTATTGTTATAGGCCTTTAACCCACGCCCGAATTGCGCTTCCTGAATCCTCCAATGAAAACCCCATGCGCCCTGCGCCACGACCACTCCGGCCGCCAGTATGACCGAAACGATCAGGCCATGCTTTTGGATCCGGGAGAGGTTCATTATTTCACCCTTTGTGAAAGGGCTGCGGGACAAGGATGTGGGTCTCGCCCGACGAAACGATAGCGGCCCTGGATTTTACGGCAGTAAATATTACAGCAGCTTTACGTCTTCGGCCCGATCTCGCCCGCCGCCAGCATGTCGGCGAGCTTGAGTGTGCGGTAGATGTAGTCGTTGAGCGGGGTGTCTATCCCGGCCTCCTTGCCGAGACGGGAGGCGGCGCCGTTCAGGGTCTCGATCTCGAGGCGGCGTCCGGCCTCGATGTCGTGGCACATGCTCCCCTTGCTGGCGGGGTTTTGTTCGTCGATAAAAGCGTAGAGTTTCTCGTCGGCGCCGTCCGGAATTTTCACCCCGCGCGCCCGACCGGTCTCGTATACCTCGCGCATGATTCCGCGCATCATCGCCCGCGTTCCCTCGTAGGCCATGATCTCCCCGATCGGGGAGCGGGTGAGGGCGGTCATGCCGTTCACGGCGCAGATGAAAAGAAATTTCCGCCAGAGCTCGGCCTGGATGTCCTCAGTGAATTCGGCGTTGATCTCCATGCGCTTGAGCTCGGAGCGGATCTCCTCGCCGCGCGCGCTGGGGCCGCCCGCCAGCTCGCCGAAGACGATTCGCCGGGGTCCTCCGATCTGCTTGATGACGCCGGGCCGCTCGACGGAGGTGAGGATATAGGCGGTGCCGCCCATGACGCGGCCCTCGCCGTAGCGGGCGGCGAGCTTTTCTTCGTTGTCCACCCCGTTCTGAAGATTGATGATGACGGTGTCGGGCCCCACCATGGGCGCGATGGCGGGGATGGCCGAGTCGTTCGAGGTCGTCTTGACGGCGTAGAGGACCACGTCGCAGGACCCGGCCTCGGCCGGGTCGTCGGTGGCGAAGATGCCCTCCGACGTGAAGGGTTCGGGCACGGCGCAGTCCATCCTGAGCCCCCGCTCCCGGATGGCTTCGAGGTGCTCGCCGCGCGCGATGAAGCACGCGTCCCCGCCCGCGCGGTAGATCATCCCCCCGAAGTAGCCGCCCACCCCGCCCGTCGCCATCATTCCAAAGCGCATGAAGTGCCCCTCATAAAAATTTTAGTTGAAAACCGTTAAAGATTGGTTGGCAATTGCCCCGCCCCTGCCCGGGATTTCGGTAGGAGGCGGCGAGCCGGCCCGGAGGGCCGGGTCTCGAAGCGCTGGCCGAAACGCAAGGGGCCGCGCGGCGAGACGGAATAGCCGTCCAGGCGCCGCGACATTTATTTGGCTCCCGCGCCGGAGCGGATCATCAGTATCTCGATGCGGCGGTTCCGGGCTCGGCCCTCGTCGGTTCCGTTGTCCGCCGCGGGGCGGTGAAAGGAATAGCCCGCCGCCGAGAGGCGACCCGGCGAGACGCCCTGGGCCTCCAGTCGGCGGACGACGGCGATGGCCCGCGCGGAGGAAAGCTCCCAGTTCGTCGAGTAGTAGCGGGCGAGATTGCCTGAGATGGGTACGTTGTCGGTGTGGCCCTCCACCCGGACCGCCTGTCCTGGCTGGCCCTTGATGGCAGAGGCTATCCGATCGATCGCCTCGAGACCGCCTTCCTTGATTTGGGCGCTTCCCGCATCGAAGAGAAGGCGACCCACGATATTGAGCTGGAGGGTTCCTTTCTTCTTGCTGAGGGTGATGAGCTGGTTTTCGTATTTTTTGGAGAGCGCGGTGAGAGAGTCCTCGAGCCGCTTCGCGCGCAGGGCCTCCTGGCGTGCCTTTTGGGAGGTTGACCGCGCCCGTTCGAGGGCGGTTCGCCGCCCCTCCTCGGAGGCATTGAGCAGCGCCCTCGCCTTGGCGAGTTTATTGCGGTTCGCCTCGGCGGTGGACGACTCCCCGGCGAGAGCGGAGCGGAGCTGGTCCATCTCGGCCACGAGGCGGGCTGCTTTCTTCCGCTCGCGGGCGGAATCGGCCTCGCTCTTTTTGAGTTTGCTCTCCGACGCTTCGAGCTTACTCTCCGACTCCTTGAGCTTGCTCTCCGACGCTTCGAGTTTAC
>NYYB01000160.1 GCA_002685755.1 Nitrospinota bacterium | reverse complement strand
CTTTCGAAAGGCCGTCCGCGGCGCAAATTTCCGCGTGCTGCGGGGCGAGGGCGACGACGAGGTCCGAGCGCGTCCAGTTGTTCCAGTTGCCCAGGTGGGCCATGGCGTCTGCGACCGCGATCAGATAACGGCTGGCGGTGCGGCTCGTGTCGTCGAAGACAAGCTGGGGGTTTTCGACGGCTGCCAGGGTTACGGCATCCTCCCCCGGACGATGGCCCAGGCTCTCCGAAAGCGGGGGCCAGGGGCTTTCCTCTTCGTTCTCGCGGATGCAAAAGGTGAAGCGCGAAGGCTGGGAAAAGGTGCTCATCGAAGTGACTCCTGGGATCCCCGCCCCGAGATTCAGGAGGATGAGCCGGATCGCACGGCCGATGGTGGCGTTCACACGGAAGCCGGGACCAAAACAACCGAGGCCCCCGTTGATGCCGATTTTCTCGGCATAGGGGCCGTTCACGATCATCAGCGGCGCGACGGCGTGCATGGTGGCCTGAATGCCGTTGATGTTGAATGGCCCCTCGAGCATCGCCCCGGCGCCCGCCAGGACGACGGGAAGATACTCGGGTAGGCAACCGGCCATCACGGCATGAACCGCGATATCGCGGACGCTCGCCGCCTCCAGGGCGGGGGGTATCTCGCCCACCGGCTCGTCCGGCCCGCGCGAGGTTCCCGCGAGCATCCGGGCGATGCGCTCCTCGGTCGGCGGCACGACCGGCAGGCCGTCCGACCAGGGCTTATCGAAGAAAAATTCGAACTCGTCCGCTGGATCGATCAACCAACACCTCCAATTCTCGGCTGAGATAGTCCACGGCTGAGGGATGAGACGGCCCGCATCGAACACTCCTCCAAAAACGCGCGGGGGCGCTTGGTCTTTTTACGGGTGATCTTTTCTTCAGAGCCGGCAATTTACCGCCCGGAAACGCAAAACACCAGCCCCGATTTTTTTCGCGGAGGGCGTTCGTGTGGCAAAATTGCGCACGAATCAAAATAAATTCCCGGCTATCCCTCAACCATACCTGGCTAAACCAAGGAGCTTGATACATGCCCATTTATCCGAATTTTGGAAGCCATCCGGAGGAGGGAATCTCCTATACGGCCGCCTCCGCCTCCTGGCAGCATGGCCGGAACCTGAGCGTCGGTCTGCTGCGAATGGAGGGCGGCGCCTTCTCCACCCCTCACTACCATAACAACGAGCAGTTTATTTATATGCTGAAGGGGCGCATTCACATCGCCAGCGGCGGCGAAATCAGCGACGCCTCCCCCGGCGATCTCGTCCACTTCCCGCCCGGCGACATCCACGAAGTCGCCGCGCTGGGCGTAGAGGCCGCGGAATTTCTCCTGAGCCGGGGCCCGGCGCGCGAAAATCCGAACGATGACGTTTTCACGCCCGAGGGCGAGGCGGCGAAGAGCCTGCTCCGGGAGGAGTAGAAAAATCCGTTTCCGGGGAAACAAAATGTCCCAAACCGGTGTTCTCCATGATAGACAAGCATGTCTCCGGACATTTCGGCCATTTTTCATCTTAAGGGAGGTGTTTCCATGAAGCGCGCCGTCGCCGCAGCCGCGCTCGCGGCCCTGCTCGCTCTGCCGGTAGCGGCCCTGGCCGCAAGGGATTTATCGAAGGTCAAGATCAAGCCCGTCCACGTCGGAGGGAGCGTTCACATGCTCACCGGGTCGGGCGGCAACATCGGCGTCTCTGTGGGCCCGGACGGCCTGCTGATGATCGACGATCAGTTCGCCCCGCTGGCCGAACGGATACAGGCCGCCCTCAAGAATTTCGACAAAGGGGGCCTCAAGTTCATCCTGAACACCCACTGGCACGGGGACCACACCGGAGGCAACCACATCTTCAGCCGGCTGGCTCCGATCATCTCGCACACCAATGTGCGAAAGCGCCTCACCCAGACCATCAAACGCGGCAAGCGCGTCTTCAAGCCCCGGCCCAAGGAAGCGCTCCCGGTCGTCACCTTTGACGATTCGCTCTCGATTCACTTCAACGGCGAGGAGATCAGGGTCATCCATTACCCCTCCGGCCACACCGACGGGGACAGCGTGATCTTCTTCACGAAATCAAACGTCGTCCACATGGGCGATCACATGTTCTCGGGGAGATTTCCCTTCATCGACCTGTCCACCGTAGGAAACGTCGAAGGTTATACCCGAAACGTCGCGGCGACCATGAAAAAGATTCCGGCGGGCGCCAAGATTATCCCCGGCCACGGCCCGCTATCGGGGCTGAAGGAGCTCCGCGCGTTTCACGGCATGCTGACCGCGACAACAGAGATCGTCCGCAAGCAGATCCGGGCGGACAAATCCCTCGCCGAGGTCAAGGCGAAGNGGCTCCCTGCGAAGTGGGAGGGCTGGGCCTGGCGGTTCATCAACGAAGGCCGCTGGCTCACGATTGTCTACACGAGCCTGTCCAAGAAAAAATAAGCCGGGCGCAATTCAAAAAAAAGAGGCGACCCTTCGAGGATCGCCCTTTTTTTTGCGCGTGCGTGCTATTCGTTGATGTGCCAATCGTCTGTCATCTTGCAGCCGCTCGCCCTAAAAAGGTTATAGACCGGGCAGCGCTTCATGTAGTCCGCCTTGAGCGCCTCAACCTGTCCGGGAGTGGCGTCGATCTTCATCCATACGTCGGTCACCGCCTCGCTCGGATTGGATTGATAGCCCTCCTGGCCCCCGATGCCGCGCGGACTATAGACGATTGTGGATTTCACCTTCATCGACTCGATTTCGAGCTTGGCGTCCTTGGCGCACCGCTCGACGATCACCGCCGTGCACCCGGCGAGCGAAGTCACCAGATGGCCCAGGGGCGAGGGGCCTTTGTCCGAGCCCCCGAGCCGCTTGGGCTCGTCCACGATCATGGTGTGGCCGCCCTTGACGGTCACGACGCTTTTGGCGTGGCCCTTGAAATCCGCCTCCGCCCAGTTTTCCGTCGTCTCGGGCACTTCCTTTGCTCTGATTGCCATGGGTGTTTCCTGTAAGCCCTAGAGTTCAGTGCCTTCTCTTAAAATCGCCAAATAGGGTTCATATGCAAAACGAATGTTTCTCCTAAGTCCCGGTCTTCTGACTAAAAGATTCTCTTTTTCAAATTCCTTGCACAATGTCATGGCTGTCGGATAAGACACTCCCAGAACTCCTGAAACGTGATTTGCCGTTACTATCGGACTCTCAAACAACAAACCCAACAAAGAATTGGAATTTTTTCCTTTTAATTTTCCTGAGGAAGCAATTTTTCTGTGCGCTTCACGCATATCAAGAATCGTACGCGCGGTTTCCACCGCCTGCTCGGCCGTCTGGATCACGCCGTTTAGAAAAAACCGCACCCACCCTTCCCAGTCTCCCCTTTCTCTGGTTGCCGTTAGCATATCGTAATACTCGTTCTGGTTTCTCTTGAAGTAATAACTAAGATACAACAGCGGACGCGCCAAAATATTCTCAACGCCCAACATGAAGGTAATCAACAAACGGCCAATACGTCCGTTTCCGTCCAGAAAAGGATGGACTGTCTCGAATTGCGCGTGCGCCAACGCGCATCTGATCAGCGGCGGGTCTTTTTTGTTTTCGCAAAGACATTTCTCGAATTCATGGAGCGCGTTTTTCATTTCATGAACTGGCGGCGGGACATACGAGGCGGTGGCCGGCGTGGACCCGGAAGGACCAACCCAATTCTGGGTTGTCCGAAATTCACCGGGGTCTTTTTACGATCCCCGAACGCCCTCAAGGAGAATTTTGTGTATTTCACGTATCAACCTTAGCGAAAGCGGGAAGGTGTCGATTCTCTCGAACCCATGCTCAAGAGCAAGGACATAATTTATAACCTCCCTTGTGTCGACTCTGCGCTCTCGGTTTTTTTCGTCAATTTCATATTCAAGCACATCCACCAGAGACGCCTGCGTCCCTTCGATCTGGGAGCTTAACAACGCTTCTTTCCAGACATAGGCCATCACAAACCCATCCGGGTCAGGCAGTACCGAACCCACGCCATCGAGGCGCGCTAGGGCCCTATCGGCCGACGAAAGCAGTAGATGCAACTCGCCCTCCAGCCGAAGGGGGGGGGATCGAGGGGAAGCGGAGAGGGAATGAACACGCGGTATCCCGTGGTTTGGCGAACGTATCTCCCGCCCATGGCCTCCGTACCCACGCTACCTTGTGCCATGTCAGCCAAACTCCCAAATTTGGGATAAAGCACCCACCCAATACGGGCGCTAAAGAAAGATTTCTTTCACTAATGAGAATATGTCATTCCTTATGAAAAAAAAGGGCAATTTTTTTCATAAGGAAAAAGATAAAAAAGAAAATTTTCATAAAAACCAGGAAGCATTTAAGCACAAACCATTTAAAAACAATCGCATACTGATACCCCCCCCCACATATTTGGGTTTAAACCCAATCGCCCCCTACATATGGGGGGGGGTAATTTGTCACGTGGGGCTAATACCTGGGCGTTATTCAAACTGACGGGTTCGGGTCAACTGGAATCGATGATTCCCTACGCCACGACCCGGCCTGGCCCGTAATCGCCGGGCGCGTAGTTGAGGTGGGTGGCGAGCCAGCGCTCGGCCTCCTCGAGGGGGATGCCCTTGCGTCGGGCGTAGTCTTCGGCCTGATCGCGCTCGATTCGCCCGACGGCGAAGTAGCGGCTGTCGGGGTGGGCGAGGTAAAACCCCGAGACCGAGGCGGCGGGAAACATCGCACAGCTCTCGGTCAGCGAGATTCCTGTGCGCGCCTCGGCGCCCAGCAAATCGAAAATAAGCCGCTTTTCGGTGTGATCTGGGCAGGCGGGATAACCCGGCGCCGGGCGAACCCCTCTGTAGCGCTCCCTGATCAGGTCCTCGTCCGTCAGGCTCTCGTCAGCCGCGAAGCCCCAGTATTCTTTCCGCACCCGCTCGTGGAGCCATTCCGCGAAGGCCTCGGCCAGCCGGTCGGCCAGGGCCTTGACCATGATGCTTTGGTAGTCGTCGTTCTCGCGTGTAAATCTTTCGGCGAGCGCGGCTGTTCCCAGGCCGGCGGTCACCGCGAAAAGGCCCATGTAGTCGCTCACGCCGCTGTCCGCCGGGGCGATGAAGTCGGCGAGGCAAAGGTTTGGGTTCCCAGCGCGTTTTTGGGCCTGCTGGCGGAGCATGTGAAACCGCGTAACGGGATCCCCGGAGGCGCCCTCCGCACGAACCTCGATGTCGTCGGACCCGGCCCGGCAGGCGGGAAAAAGGCCGAGGACGCCATTGGCGGTGATGAGATTATCGCGAACGATCTCGTCGAGGAGGATATTCGCGTCCTCGAAAAGGCTCTTGGCTTCCTTTCCCGAGGCGGGCGAGTTGAGAATGTCGGGATATTTTCCCTTGAGCTCCCAGGCAAGAAAGAACGGGGACCAGTCGATGTAGGGCCTCAGCGTCTCGATCGGGACGGCCTCAAGGACGGTGACGCCCAATTTCGCCGGTGCGGGAGCTTCATAGCCGCTCCAGTCTAAATCCTGCGCGTTCGCCCGCGCCGCCCCGAGGGCGAGATAATCAGCCGCCCGTGAGCGGTCCTCGAACTGCTCGCGGATCTCGGCGTACTCTTCACTCACGCCGGAAAGATAATCCGCCCGCCGTTCGCCGTTCACCAGCGCCCCCACGGCCGGAACGCTTTTCGAGGCGTCGGCGACGTGAACCACTCCGGCGGAATAGTTGGGCGTGATCTTGACGGCGGTGTGTTTTCTCGAGGTCGTCGCCCCGCCAATCAGCAGCGGTATCTTGAGGCCGCGACGCTCCATCTCCTTGGCGACATGGGTCATTTCCTCGAGCGAGGGGGTGATCAGGCCGCTGAGGCCGATGACGTCGGCCTCCTCCTCGACGGCGGTGTCGAGTATCTTCTGGGCCGGAACCATGACACCCAAATCGACGATTTCGAAATTATTGCAGCCGAGGACGACGGCGACGATGCTCTTGCCGATGTCGTGGACATCTCCCTTGACGGTCGCCATGACCACCTTGCCGGGCTTGCGGGCCGTCTTCGCCAGTGCCTTTTCCTCCTCCAGGAATGGAACAAGATAGGCGACCGCCTTTTTCATCACACGGGCGCTCTTGACCACCTGGGGCAGAAACATCTTCCCCTCTCCAAAAAGGTCACCGACGAAGTCCATGCCTTCCATAAGCGGACCCTCGATGACCTTGATCGGACTGCCGAGGCTTTGCCTCGCTTCCTCGGTGTCCTCGTCGATGAATTCGACGATTCCGCGCAGGAGGGCGTGCTTGAGACGCTCCTCGGCCGGAGCCTCCCGCCAGGCGAGCTGTTCTTTCCCGGATTTTTTCCCGCTTCCCTTGAGCCGCTCGGCGGCGTCGATCAGCCGGTCGGTCGCGTCCGGACGGCGGTTCAACAAAACGTCCTCCACGAGTTCTAAAAGCTCGCGGGGAATTTCCTCGTAGACCTCGAGTTGGCCGGCGTTCACGATGCCCATGTCGAGGCCGGCGCGGACGGCGTGATAAAGAAACGCCGAGTGCATCGCCTTCCGGACGGCGCCATTTCCCCTGAAAGAGAACGAGACGTTGCTCACCCCGCCGCTGACCCTCGCCAGCGGGAGATTTTTCTTAATCCACTCCACCGCCCGGAAGAACGCGACGGCGTAGCCGTTGTGCTCCTCGATGCCGGTCGCCACGGTCAGAACGTTCGGATCGAAAATAATGTCTCCGGCCGGGAAGCCGACCTCCTCGGTGAGGATCCGGAAGGCGCGGGCGCATATCTCCGTTTTCCGCTCGAACGTGTCCGCCTGCCCTTCTTCGTCGAAAGCCATGACGACAACCGCCGCGCCGTAGCGGAGAATCTCCCGCGCATGCTCCCTGAAAACGTCCTCTCCTTCCTTGAGGCTGATGGAGTTGACGATCCCCTTTCCCTGCAGGCACTTCAGCCCGGCCTCGATCACCGGCCATTTCGATGAATCGATCATGAAGGGCAGGCGCACGATATCCGGCTCGGCGGCCATGAGGTTGACGAACTTCGTCATCATCTCCTCGGAATCGATCATTCCCTCGTCGAGGTTGATGTCGAGCACCTGGGCGCCGCCCTCGACCTGGTTGCGCGCCACCTCGAGGGCCTTTTCCAGATCTCCGGCGAGGATGAGCTTCGCGAACCGGCGCGAACCGGCTACGTTCGTCCGCTCGCCGATGTTCATGAAATTCGACTCGGGGGTGAAGATTGCCGGCTCGAGACCGCTGAGCTGGAGGTGGTTCGTCCTCTCGGGCGGCTTTCTGGGCGTGACGCTCTCGACCGCCTCCGCCACCAGGCGAATATGCTCCGGCGTCGTGCCGCAGCAGCCGCCGACCACGTTGAGAAAACCGCTTCGGGCGAAATCGCCGATCAGGCGGAGAAACTCCGCCGGCGTCTCGTCGTATTCGCCGAATTCGTTGGGAAGGCCCGCGTTGGGATGGGCGCTCACCGGAACGGGAGCGACGTTCGACAACTCTTCTATAAACGGGCGCATCTGTTTCGCCCCGAGAGCGCAATTGAGGCCGACGCTGAGTAGATTCGGGGTGTGGGCGACCGATATCCAGAAGGCGTGAGGGGTCTGCCCCGACAGGGTGCGGCCGCTCTGATCGGGGAGCGTTCCCGATATCATGATCGGAAGCCGTCGGTCGGCCTTCTCTGCCAGCGCTTCGATGGCATAGATTGCCGCCCGGCCGTTGAGCGTATCGAAAACGGTTTCGATGAGGAGGATGTCCGCCCCGCCGTCGATGAGCCCACGAATCTGCTCGGTATAGACGGCGGCGATCTCATCGAAGGTCACCGCCCGGTGGCCGGGGTTTCCCACGTCGGGCGAAATCGAGAGCGCACGGTTCGTCGGCCCGATGGAGCCCGCGACGAACCTGGATTTGTCCGGGTTTCTCCGGGTAAATTCCGCGCAGAGCCGCTTGGCGATTTTAGCGGCCTCGAAGTTGAGCTCATACACGAGGCCCTCCAGGGAATAGTCGGCCTGAGAGATGGCGTTCGAGTTGAAAGTGTTGGTCTCAACGATATCGCACCCAACCTCGAGAAAGGAGTGGTGAATCTCCCCGATAATTTTCGGCTGGGTGAGGGTAAGGAGATCGTTGTTTCCCTTCAGATCGCACGGGTGATCCCCGAACCGATCCCCGCGAAAATCCGCCTCTTCGAGATCGTAGCTTTGAATCATGGTGCCCGAGGCGCCGTCCAGCACCATGATTCTCTCTTTCAGAATCGATCTGAGCTCTTCAATCGGCATCTTGTGGGGTTTCCGGTTTCCCGCGCCCGCCAAATTTTTCGAAGCGGGCTCCGGTCGATGGACTCAAAACGGCTGAACTTTCCCACACAGCAGGAACGGGCACAACCCGGCTATTTCGGACAATTTTCCCGGATAGGTGAGACGGATGGAGCGGCGCCACGGTGGCGCCCAGTGGAGGGGAACAAAATCAGAGCGCCTTCAGGACCTCTTTGGCATGACCTTCGACCTGAATTTTTTTAAATACTTTTTCAATGATTCCCTCTTCATCGATGATGAAGGTCGTACGGAATACACTTTTAAATTTCATGCCGTAAAGGGTTTTTTCGCCATAAGCCCCAAACTGCGTAGCGACAAGGCCATCCGGATCCGCGAGGAGGGAATACCTGAGATCGAGATTTTCGCTAAACCGCTTGTGGCTCACCTCGTTGTCGGGGCTGACACCCAGAACCGCCGCGCCCTTGGCCTCGAACTTTTTATTTTCCTTGTTGAATTCATCGGCTTCGAGCGTACAGCCGGGCGTGTCGTCCTTGGGATAGAAATAGAGGACAACTTTTTTCCCCTGGTAACTGGCCAGACGGTGCATTTTTCCGTTCCCGTCCCGGAGCCTGAAATCGGGCGCTTTGGCGCCGGGACTGGCGCCCTTGGGTCTTGATTTGGTCTTGGCTTTGGGTTTCGGCTTGGCCTTGGTCTTGGGGGCGGGCTTTGATTTCGCCTTTTTTTTGGCAACCGCCTTAGGTTTGGCCTTCGTTTTCAGCTTAGCTTTTATTTTCGCTTTACTTGCGGCCTTGGCCACCACCTGCCTCCCGATGGATTATCAAAAAAGCGGCCACTCGTGCCGCCTTCAAAACTCACTGAAATCTATGGGATTATGGCACAGACCGGCCAAATCTTCAAGGGAGGCTTTAGATGTGGGCTAAACGCCCCAATCGCGGGCATATCTGAAGTCGCGGTCAATGGTTCTTTGGCTGACCTTGGCGATGAGCGGAAGGCGCCTCTTGTACTGGCTTCTCTGGATCAGGCGAAGGATTCCATCCACCACTTCGGCGGCGAAACCCTTCTCCAGGATTTCCGCCCGGTCATAACGGTGATCGATGAGATAGTGAAGGACGGAATCGACCTCCTCGTAGGTAAGGCCCAGCTCTTCCTCGTCCGTCTGGCCCACCCACAGGTCCGCGCTCGGCGGCTTGTCGATAACCCCGGCGGGAACGCCCACATGTCTCGAAATTTGTCTCACCTGCGTCTTGAAAAGATCCCCGATGGGGTTCACCGCGCTGGCCATGTCTCCAAAGAGCGTTCCGTAGCCCAGGAGAAGCTCGGTTTTGTTGCTCGTTCCCACCACCAGGGCGCTGGCGGCGGCGGACTGATCGTAGAGGATGGTCATCCGCTCGCGGGACATCTTGTTGCCCCGCCTGAGATTCGTCGCATCCGGATATTT
Organism: Nitrospinota bacterium; assembly: GCA_002685755.1. GTDB lineage: Bacteria > UBA8248 > UBA8248 > UBA8248 > UBA8248 > UBA8248. The sequence goes on along the minus strand of NYYB01000160.1, from coordinate 2,759 downwards.
GTCGAAATAGGCGTCCACCTGAGGCGTAATTTTCACCCGCTTGAAGGTGATCCCGCAGGCCTTCGCCACCTCGCGCGCATCCGCCTCGCTCTGGGGATTCGAAAGACGGTAGGGCATGCATATGCCCCAGACATTCTCCGGCCCCATGGCCTGCGCCGCCAGGAATGCCGAAAGGGCGCTGTCGATCCCGCCCGAGAGGCCGATAACGATTTTTTCCATTCCGACCTTGCTCACTTCGTCCCGGATGAACCCGACCAGCAATTTTGTCGTCAGGCGGGCGTCCATCTCAAGCTCCGCCAGGCTCTCGTTCACCAGGTCTTTCATCTGAACCGGCACTGCGTCTCTCCTCGATTCGGGTGACCCATAGTGGTCGGTATCATGCCGTCNCGCCAAGCCCCCCGCAAGAGAGTCGTCCGCAACATAGCCAACCGTTNCGGAACCATGGGCCCGGCGAGGATTGACCCCCCGCCTGCCAGGCTTTAGGTTTCCGGGGAGCCAACCCTCCCGGNGAAAAATTCGCTACTTCAATCAAGGANCCGCCATGCCCCTTNTTGGAAATATCGAAGACCTCAAATGGAATTACGAGGANGAGGCCAGCGGGGGATCTAANTCTCCCNTGCTGATCAATACGCCGCNTCTCGAGGTGCGCATCATCGTTCTCGCGCCGGGGCAGTGCCCGCCCTACCACCGTCACCACAAGGAAATGGACGAGGGCTATCTGGTTCGGCAGGGGCGCGGCCTCTTGACCATCGACGGCGAGAAATTCGAGGTCCGCGCGGGCGATGTGCTGCTCGGGAAGAGAGGCGGCTACCATAACCTCCTGAACATCGGGGACGAGGATCTCATCGAATTCAACTTCAGGGGCGGGAAAATGCCCTCGGGCTTCATTGCTCCGGAAGACGACGGGGAGACCCCGGGAGTGGATGTCTCCGGCGGGACTCCTAGAGACGGCTACATACGGCGGAATATCTTTGACGAGCCACCCGAGAGCGTCCCCGACAACGAGCAGGAGACCGGAACCCCGAATGTCTTTGCGACGGAGTTTCTCGAGCTGTTCGCCTTCTCCCGCCAGAGCGGCGACCGGAACCAAATTCACCGCCACCAAGAAGCCTTGGACGAGGCGGCTTATCTTGTCCGGGGCGAAGGCAGGATGATCTTTCATATCGACGGCGAGGACATCGAGGCCGCCGAGGGGGACCTGATTCACATCCCCGGCGGCTCCTGGCACCACGTCAACAGAATCTCCGATGGCGATTTGATCGTTCTCAATTTAAGGGGAGGGGCGCTTCCCTCCGCCAACCAGTGGGGAAAATAGGCCCCTCGGGCAAGGGAGGTATCATGGGTGTTATCGGCGGCTACCACCATGTTCACATCGTCAGCCCCGATCCCGAGGCGGTGGCGCGGTGGCTCGGAGAGTTCCTCGGAGGGGAGGTCACAGGCCGCGAGGAGCCCCGCGGGGCGCGCAACGTCATCGTCCGCATCGGAGAGGCGGCTCTGAGCATCCGCACTCCCCGGCCCTCCGATAAAATCATCGAAACCGAAGGCGCCCGACCCTTCGGTCTCGATCACATCTGTTTTCTCGTTGACGACCTCAAGGCCATGGTCGAGCGCATGCGCGCGGGGGGCGTCGAAATCGCCGAGGAGATTTTCGCCCATTCGGGCGGCAGCGACGCCGCCTTCGTTGTGGGTCCCGAAAACGTTTTGTTCGAACTCATCCAAAAAAAATAAAAGGAGTCTCTCATGAGCATCACCGGAAACTACCGCCACGTTCATCTTATCAGCCAAGACCCCGGGGCGACAGGCGAATGGTACGCCGAATTCCTGGGCGGCGAGATCGTCGGCGACGACGAGTTGCGCGGGTCGCAAAACGTGAGGGTGCGGCTGGGAGATTCCCTGCTCTTCATCCGGGGCGTGCGCGAGACCGACGACATCGACCCATCGGCCACCGGAAAGCAGCGTTTCGGCATCGACCACTTCTGCTTTGAGGTGGAAGGTCTCGATGGAATGCTCGAGGCCTTCGCGGCCAAGGGCGGGGAGATCCCGGTGCCGCCGTTCGAGCTGCCCGGCGGCAACCGCGCGGCCTTCGTGACTGGGCCTGATGGCGTGGCCATGGAGCTTATTCAGCCGCCGGCTTGATGGGGTTTTTCATGAGCGGTCTTTTTGAATAACAAGCTCCAGGTGGCTTCCAGCGAGGAGCCGGCGGGGGTTTTTGAGGCAGGCCATACATACGCTGGAGAGCGGCTGGCGAGTGATTCAAGAATTTCTGCCGAACCCCAAGACGCTTTTTTTGAGATCACGGAAATCGGAAGGATTTCAAATCGAAAATCCATTTTGATTTGGGGGGGGGCTGGTCAGAATTCAGGGGCATGGATAATTTGTCATTAATGATTTCCTCAAGCCACCGAAGGTCGAATTTTCCGTAGAAATTTTTCGGGGCAAGGGACTTGAGGTGAATGCTGTTGGCTTCGAGGATTTCTGAATTGATTTCACGGTAACCCAAGGGCCCAAAATAATTACGCGAAAATAAATACAGAAGTCCGTACGTTACAATCTCAATGGCGGCGTAAAGGGGTGTGTCGGAATCGATTTTTAGTTCAATGAATTCGTATTTTTTCTTTCCGAAACGGCGGACCAGATCAATCGCTCTTCGCTTATCGGCGCGGGGCCCAGCGAGCCCGGAAGAAGTAGGAACCTGGTTGACCCAGCTTTCGTCTGTCAGCCTCACAATGGCCCTTTCGAGTTTAACCTCCAGGCTGGCA
>NYYB01000022.1 GCA_002685755.1 Nitrospinota bacterium | reverse complement strand
GGAGAAGTACCTCCCCCCTCGGGGGGGGGGCTTTTCGGATGGCTGTGAGGAAGCCCATTGCAGGTTATTTTCCTGGCCGTCTCGGCGGCCGTATTTTATGCGCTGACCTACATCCTCTCGCGGATGGATGGGCGGGACGTGCCGCCGATCATGGGAGGCTCATTACTTCCGCCGTTGTGGCCGCGGGGATGCTCCCCTGGGTGGCCGCGACGGTTCCCCTCCGGGAGTTCGGAAACCCGAGCCTTCTCTGGTATGTGGGGATCGGGGTATTTATCCCCGGATTCGCCCGGACGATTCACTTCGCGGGTCTACAGCGAATCGGGGCGTCGCCCTCGGCGCTGATTCGTGGGCTGGGTCCGCTGTTTTCGAGTTCCCTCGCGGTCTTGGTGCTGGGCGAGGTGATATCGGTCCGGGTGGCCGCCGGGACGGGTTTTATCGTCCTGGGCATCGCCGTGCTATCCGTCCGGAAAGGGGGGGTGCGTTCCTGGCTATCAGCGGGGTGCTTTTCAGCCTGGGGGTGACCATGACTTACGTCTTCAGGGACCTCATCATCCGCTACTCGTCCCCCGATGTTCCCTACAAGACCCTCGCGATATTCGTCATGGCCTCGACATCGACCGTCCTCATGGCCGCCGCCTGGGTGTGGCTGGGGGATAAGAAAATCGCCTTGCTGCCGAGACGGAGTCTTGGTCTTTTCGGATGGGTTGGGGTCTCGACCATTTTCGCCCAACTGTCCTTGTTCCTGGCCCTGGACAGGGGGAGTGTCGTGGTCGTCACCCCCATCGTCTCGGCCCTGCCCATGTTCGTCATGCTTTTTTCATTTTTCCTTCTCAGGGAGAAGGAAAAAATCACCCCGTTCATGGTTCTGGGAGGGGTGCTCATCACGGTTGGCGGCGCGTTGATCAGTCTTGGCTAGCTGACCGGTCTAGGCCGGATAGGGATCGAATCCACGACGACATTTCCCGAAAAATTCGTTGCCCGGATATTTCCCAACTCCAAGAGGGAGAGGGGAGGATGCTCCCCCTCCCCCTCGGGCGCGGATTATTTTAGCCCTCGAGCCGCTCCTCGATCCCCAGGGTTTCAGCCAGCTCCCGGACGGCCTTGAGGACGGGCGGGGTGACGGGGATTCCCCGCACGCGCATTTCTTGCTCCCGGGCCACCGCCTGCTCGCCCGGAATACGGATCGGGCCCTTTCCCTCCATCGGGGTCGAGTGCTTGATCTCCCGGATGCTCCGGTCCATGCCCGCCTTGAACTCGCCCAGATCACGGAACAGGTCGGGGCGCATGGCGAAGAAGGCCTGGCCGGTGTTGAGCGGGGTGGAGAATTCCTTGTTGAAGTCCACGACATCGCCCCCGAAGGCCGCCGAGTTCATGACGCCCCCCAGCATGCCGATGACCATGTTCAGCCCGTAGCCCTTGTGGCCGCCGATGGGGAGCAAAAAGCCCTCGTCCGCGCGGGTGGAGTCGGTGAGGGGCTCGCCCTTGCGGTTGACCATCCATCCCACGGGCATCTCCCGGGCCGCCTGGGCGTAGACCTTCACCTTCCCGTAGGAGGCCACAGTGGTCGCCATGTCGAGGACGAAGCCGGGCTCCTCGCCGGCGGGAATGGCGAAGGCGATCGGGTTCGTGCTGAGGAGCATGTCCACCCCGCCCCAGGGGGGCATGTGGTTGGCGTTGGCGACGGCCATGTAAATGCCCACCAAGTCGTGGGGGAGGGCGAGGGCGGCGTAGACGCCCCCGGCGCCGGCGTGGTTGCCCCCCCGGACCCCGACCCAGGCGAGGCCGCTCTCCTTGGCCTTTTTGATGGCCAGTTCGGCGGCGAAGGTCATGACGACCTGGCCGAGGCCGTTGTCGCCCTCGACGAGGGCGCTGACGGGGGTTTCGCGCGTCGCCCTGATATCGGGCTTGAGGTTGTAGCCCCCCTCGCGGAGGCGGCGGCTATAAGGCGTGAGGCGCATGAGGCCGTGGCCGTGCATCCCGCGCAGGTCGGCCTCGATCATGCGCCGGGTGAAAATTTCGTCGTGATCGTCCGGCACACCCTGCGCCCTCATCGTCGATTTGATGAATTTCTCGAGCCGCTCGACCGGGATTCGCTTGTCTTCCATGACTCCTCCGGGGATGTCGCGGGGCGCTCTCGGGCCCTTTGATCATGAATAATTTTTTAAAAAGACATTGATTTCGGACTTCATCCCTCACATTATCATAGCTGAGACTGAAACTCACAGATTGGGGACCCTTCGTTCCTGAATATAGACTCTCTCCGGGCGCGCCGCCGCCTCCCGGGGTCCAAGGAGACATCATGAATTTTATCCGGAAACCCGAGTGGGCCATGCCCGAGCGGGAGGCGACTCCAGAGACGGTTTTCTTTGACCGGAGAAATTTCCTCAAGGGCGCGGCCGGGGCCGTCGCGGCCGGGGCGCTGGGCGGGATCGCCGGCGCCGGCGCGGCCGAGACTTCCAAGGCCCACAAGGACAAGACCCTCGATCTCTATCCCGCCAAGAGGAACCCGGACGTCAAACTCGACTGCCCGCTCACCGAGGAGTAGGCGACGGCCACCTACAATAATTTTTACGAGTTCGGCGGGACGAAGGGAATCTACTGGCTCTCCAAGCGACTCCAGCTCCGGCCCTGGGAGGTGAAGGTCTCGGGGCTGGTGAACAAGCCCAAGACCTACGACATCGACTCACTCATCCGTTCGATGACGCACGAGGAGCGGCTGCTGCGCTTCCGGTGCGTCGAGGCCTGGGCGATGGCGGTGCCCTGGACCGGGTTTCTGATCCGGGACCTCATCAAGGCGGTCGAGCCCAAGAGCTCGGCCAAGTACATCGTCTTCAAGACCTTCTANAAACCCAAGGTCGCCCTNGGCCAGCTGCGCGTCTGGTACTCGTGGCCCTCACCGNGGCGCTCACGATCAAGGAGGGGNTGAACGAGNTGGCGATGCTCGCCACCGGGGTTTACGGAAAACCCCTGCCGCAACAGCACGGCGCGCCGCTTAGGCTCATCCTGCCCTGGAAGTACGGCTTCAAGAACGGGAAGTCGATCGTCTCGATAGAACTCACCGACAAGCGCCCCCAGACGTTCTGGGAGCGCGCCGCCCCCACCGAGTACGGCTTCTGGGCGAACGTAAACCCCGCGTTCGAGCGTCCCCGCTGGTCACAGATGACCGAGCGGATGCTGGGCACCGATAAGAGGCGGCCCACGCAGATTTTCAACGGCTACGGAAAATGGGTGGCCGCGATGTATCCCAACTTCAAGGACAGGAAGTACTTCTTCTAGCCGGCCGGTCTTTCGCCAGACAACCCCGCCGGGGTTGCGCCCCCGCCGGGGCGGTCCTACTCTTGTGCCCCAAATTCAGAAAGAGGCGGCCCGGACCGCCCACGCTTGTCCTATCATCCAACGGCATGAACCAGGGAGGGAGAGATGATCTCCATCGATTTGAGCGGAAAGTGCGCCTTCGTGACCGGGGCGAGCCAGGGTATCGGCCGCGCCTGCGCCGAGTGGCTCGCGCGGGCCGGAGCCTCGATCGCTCTCGTGGCGCGGAGCGAGGAAAATCTGAGGGAGGTGGCGGCGGGGATCGCCGCCGGGGGAGGCAGGGCGGAGGCGCTGCCAGCGGACCTGACCGAGAGTGGACGGCCCGCCTCGATGGTCGCGGAGGCCGCTGCCCGGCTCGGTGGACTCGACATCGTTGTGAACGTCGCCGGGGTGAGCCGGCGCTCGGACCCGATCGATGTATCCAACGATGACATCGACCTGGCGATCGATCTCAAGCTCAGGGCGTCGGTGGAGATCACAAAAGCGGCTGTACCTCTCCTGCGCGAGCGGGGCGGTGGGAGCATCATTTTCATCTCGGGGCTGAGCCATGTCCACACCCACGTGTTTCACGGCTCCGGATGCATCCCCAACGCGGCGCTGGCCGCCTACAAACACCAACTCGCCAAGCGCGTCGCCCCCGACGGGATTCGTGTGAACATGGTCAACCCGGGCGCAACCGCCACCCCGCGCATGGCCCGGCAAACGAAGCGCGCCTCCGAGCTCACCGGAAAGACCATCGACGAGGTCAAGGCCAAGCGCCTTGCGGCGATACCGATGGGCCGGTTCGTCTCCGCGGACGATATCGCCACGACGGTGCTCTACCTGGTCTCGGACCTCGCCGGCAGCGTCACCGGCAACTCGATCAACGTCGACGGCGGGGAGTGCCAGGCCGTACGGGTCTAAGGCCGCCTTCGGGCATCTTTACCCCGGCCCCCGGCTGGGGTAGATAGATAGGGTCATCCATCGATAAATCGCGCCCGCCCGCCAGGGGCGGTTGCCTGGAATCATCCGGTCCGCCGCGCGCCGGCGAGGCCCGACAGGAGAGGAAAATGCCCAAGATCATCGACCTGAGCCGAGAACTCTACCACCGGACCCCCCAGTATCCGGGCCAGCCGCCCATTATCCACGGCGTCTGGAAGTCCCACGACGAAGCCTTCGCCGACTCGGGCAACGTCCACGGCAACAGCGTCATGTACTTCACGATGCCCGACCACGGGGGGACCCACCTCGATTCGCCGCGCCATTTTTCGGCCACCGCCACCCCGATCAACGAGTACCCCCTCGAGAACTGTTTCGTCATGGGTACCTGCATCGACCTGCGCGACATCGCGCCCGGAGCGGAGATCTCGCCCGCCGACCTCGAGGCCGCCGTCGAAAAATCCGGCGACCCGATTCAGAAGGGCGGCACCATTCTCCTCTACACCGGCCACCACGAGCGCACTTTCCCGACCCCGGCCTACGGGACGGACAACCCGGGCGTCACCGTCGAGTCCACAGAATGGCTCGCCGCACAGGGCGTCGTCCACTTCGGGATCGACTCCATGCGCCCGGGCCCGGCGGGGGATGTGAACTCCCTCGTCCACAAAGCCTGTCTCGATGTCGGGATCACCCACCTCGAAAGTCTTTGCAACCTGGATAAAGTCCTCGGCCAGGGCCCTTTTCGCTTCGCCTGCTTTCCTCTGAAATGGCGGGGCGGCACGGGCTCCCCCGTCCGCGCGGTCGCGATTTTCGAGGATTAGTCCCCCTCGGGAGGGGAGTCCGAGAGGACGAGAGGAACAGCCGGAGCGCGGAAAACCGGGTCCAGAGAGAGAATCCAACTAACGGGCGCCTCTTCCGGGAGGCGCCCGTTTTTTATCAGGCGGTCTTTGCCGCGCCGCCGGGGGGAGGCTGCTGCGCAAGGGCCGCTTCGCGGCCCACCTTCCCCCCCCTCGCGCCCAAAGTGCTAGGTTTTTTCGGTCGATGGATTTGAACTCAATTTAGGCTTCGAGTGCCGCCGATTTAGGGACCTCTCCTTCACCGAGTTGCGCGATGGCCAAGTCCACTCATTTCAGGCAAGCCGGTATGCGAATCTCCGAGGCCCGCAACCGCCGGGGCTGGAACCGCAACCAGCTCGCGAAGGCGTCGGATCTGAGTTGGGCGAATCTCACCCGCTACGAGGAGGGGGAGAACGAGCCCAGCGCGGGCAAGCTCCTCCGCATCGCAGAGGCGCTTGGCGTTTCGGTGGATTGGCTGATGGGCCGAAAAGGGGCCCACGAGACGGTGGTGGCCGGCCCCGTGGACGTGGCCGTGCGCATGTCGGAGAACGTCCAGGGCCCCGGCGTGGTGGAGGAGACCGATTTCCGCGCGGTGCCCCTGGTCTCCGGCTCGATCGCCGCGGGCAGGCCCCTGATCGTTGACGAGGACATCGAGGAGTACGCCCTCATTCACATCTCTCAGGTGTCGGGGCGCTCGGACCTCGTGGCCGTTCGCGTGGACCGGCGGATGGGCCGGAGCATGCTCCCGCTCATCCAGCCCGGCGCCGTGGTGGTCATCGACCGGCGCGACAAGGAAATCGCCGCCGAGGGGATCTTCGCCGTCCGGGACGACTCGGGGGCCTGCACCCTCAAACGCCTTCAATGGACCCCGCCACGCCTCTGGCTGGTGCCCGAGAACCGCGACGAGCCCGCCGTCCACATCGATCTCGATGGCGGGAGCCCCGAGGATTGGATCGTCGGCCGGGTGGTCTGGGCCTATCAGCCGCTCGTGTGAGGCCCGCCCGGGCTAGCTCTCGAGCAGCTTCGCGAGTTTTTCCGTCAGCGCGGGGATGACTTTCTTGTAGTCGCCCACGATGCCGTAGCGCGCGCGCTGGAAGATCGGGGCGTCCGGGTCGGTGTTGATCGCGACGATATTCTTGCTGGGTCCCGCGC
>NYYB01000159.1 GCA_002685755.1 Nitrospinota bacterium | reverse complement strand
CCTATGCCGAGCGCTGGCCGGGGCTCTACCGGCTGGTTTTAAACAAGTACTACATCGACGATCTTTACGATTTTCTGATTGTCCAGCCCATCCGGCGGCTCTCCGTCCGGCTCTGGAAGGACTTTGACGACGGCCTAGTGGACGCATCGGTGAACGGCGCGGGCGGTTTTGTGCGCCTGATCGGCTCGGCGGCCCGGCAGCTTCAGACGGGCTATGTAAAAAGCTACGCGGTGATGATGCTGGCGGGCGCACTGGTGCTGGCGCTCTACCTCACCGCAGGGGCGAAATAAAGGAATGGGAATTTGAGTGAACTGCCGTTGACTACCCTGATGATTTTCCTTCCGCTGGCGGGGGGGCTCCTCCTTCTCTTCGTGGGGGACGCCGACGAAGCGGGCCGGGGGCGGGTGCGCGCGATTTCGATGGCGTTCGCTCTGGCCGCCCTTGCGGTCTCGGCGGCGGTTTACGCCGGGTTCCGCGAAAATTTCGCCGGGATGCAGTTTATCGAGCGGGCGGAGTGGATACCCCGGTTCGGAATTTCCTATTACGTGGGTCTCGACGGCATCAGCCTGCCCCTCATTCTACTGACGACGTTTCTCACCCCGATCGTCTTGCTTTATTCGTGGAATGAAGTGGAAAAGCGGGTGCGGCTTTATCACATGGCTCTTCTTTTCCTCGAGACAGCGATGCTCGGCGTTTTCGTCTCGCTCGATTTTTTCCTCTTCTATGTCTTCTGGGAGGGGATGCTCATTCCGATGTATCTGATCATCGGGGTGTGGGGCGGCCCCCGGCGCATTTATGCGGCGGTTAAATTTTTCCTCTACACGATGGTCGGCAGCGTGCTCATGCTGGTGGCGATCCTCTGGCTTTATTTCGAGACGGGCGCGGAGACCTTCGACATCCTGGTCCATCTGGACAAGCCGGTTCATTACGCTTTGCAGGGCTGGCTCTTCGCGGCCTTCGCCCTATCGTTCGCGATCAAGGTTCCGATTTTTCCGTTTCACACATGGCTGCCCGACGCCCATGTCGAGGCGCCCACGGCCGGCAGTGTAATCCTCGCCGGGGTGCTTCTGAAGATGGGGACCTACGGGCTCATGCGGTTGGCGATGCCGCTATTTCCGACGGCGGCGCGCGATTTCGCCCTCTTGTTCATGGCCCTTGCAGTCATCGGGATCATTTACGGCGCGCTGGTGGCGATGGTTCAGGACGACATCAAAAAACTCGTCGCTTACTCCTCGGTGAGCCACCTGGGTTTTGTCGTCCTGGGGCTCTTCTCCTTCAACCTGCTCGGCGCCTCGGGCGGGGTACTTCAGATGGTGAACCACGGTGTGAGCACCGGGGCGCTCTTCCTGATCGTGGGAATGATGTACAGCCGCAGGCATACGAGGCTGATCGCCGACTTCGGTGGCATCGCGCGGGTGATGCCGGCCTTCGCGGTCTTTTTCGTGATCACATCGCTCAGCAGCATCGGCCTTCCCGGTCTGAACGGGTTCGTCGGTGAGTTTACGATTCTGGCCGGCGCCTTCAGCCGGAGTCCTTTCTTCGCCGTCGTGGCGGCATCGGGGGTGGTGCTCGCGGCGATCTACATGCTGTGGATGCTCCAGCGCGTTCTCTTCGGCGGGGACCCGTCGCCGGCCAATCTCGGTCTCCGCGATTTGGGGGTGCGCGAGTGGTGCGTGCTGGTGCCCCTGGTTGCGTTGATGTTCGGGATGGGCCTTTATCCCAAGCCCATACTGAGCAAGATCGAGCCCTCCGCGAAGGCATGGGTCGAACAGGTGAACCGGCGGGTGCTCCATGTGCAAACGCCCCCGGAGGCGCCCGCGCCCAGGCTGGCGAGGACGCGCTCCCAAAAGACGGTGAGGCCATGACTCCGACTTTTCCTGTGATTCATTGGCCGTATTTGCTTCCGGTGATTTTTGTGGTGTCCGGGGCGGTGGCCGTTCTTCTCTGGGATACTTTTTCCCGCTCCCGGGATCGGACCTTTCTCGCCGCCCTGACTCTGGCCACTCTCGCGGCCGCGGGGAGCGCCACCCTCTCGGCTTTGCCCGGCCTGCCCGGCGGCGCCGTCTCCTTCGGTGGCATGTACATCTTCGACCGATTCACGGGGTTTGTCTTTATCCTGGTCCTGATCGCGAGTTTTATTTCCGTTCTGATCGCCTCCGCTCAGATGAGCCTCGACGAGACCCCGGCGGGCGAATATTTCGCCCTTATCCTCTTCGCCACCTCGGGGATGATGCTCATGGCGGGGACGCGGAATCTGCTGATGATTTTCATCGGCCTCGAGATTCTCTCGCTTTCCTTATATGTATTGGCCGGCTATCTCAGGTTCGATCTGAGGGGGAACGAGGCGGCGCTGAAATATTTTCTGCTGGGATCTTTCGCCGCGGGCTTTTTGCTGTTCGGAATGGCCATGATTTACGGCGCTGCCGGCTCGGTGGACCTGTCCCGGATTACCACCCACCTCAACGCCCACCCCCTTTCGCGGAACCCGGCCTTCATGCTGGGGCTGGGTTTCATCATCGTCGGCTTGGGTTTCAAGGTGGCGGCGGTGCCCTTCAACATGTGGACCCCCGACGTCTACGAGGGAGCGCCCACGGCGGTGACAGCCTTTATGTCGGTGGGGCCCAAAGCGGCCGCTTTCGCGGCATTTTTCAGGGTAGTGCTCATGGTGGCGGGCTATGCCGGGGAGAATTTCACCACCGTCCTCTGGGTGATGGCGGCGCTCACGATGACGGCGGGCAATCTGGTGGCCATCTGGCAGACGAACATAAAAAGAATGCTCGCCTTCTCCAGTATCGCTCATGCCGGATACATTCTGGTGGCCCTGGTGGCGGCCCAGAAGGGCGCAGCTCTGGCCACTGGGGGATTTCTCTACTACTTGCTTGTTTACTCGTTTATGAACCTGGGTGCTTTCTGCGTGGTGGTGGCCTCTGGCTGGGGCGGGGGGGAGAGAACCGGGATAGCGGATTACGCCGGGATGGGCTATACCCGGCCGGTTCTGGCCGCGGCGATGGCGATATTCATGGTGTCTCTGGCGGGGCTGCCTCCGACCGGGGGGTTTGTCGCCAAATTATATATCTTCAGCGCGGCCATCAAGGCGGGCTATGTCTGGCTGGCGGTGGTGGCCGTCCTGAACAGCGTTGTCGCGGTTTACTACTACCTCCGTCTGATCGTGGTGATGTACATGCAAGAGCCCGCGGACGGGGAAAATCAGGCTGCGGCGGGTTCGGCGCGCGTAAGCTCCTATGCGTTCGCCGCGCTGCTTCTGGCGGTGATCGGCACGCTTGAACTGGGTATATTCCCCGGCGCGGTGATGGAATTCGCCCTCCGTTCGGGTGTCCTTTTGAACTAGCCGAGCGGTTCCAATATGCTTGGATTTGGCCTGTGCCCATGGTATAGTCACTGGCCGTGGAATAAAGATATACAAAGATTTAGACCCCTATCGCCCTTGGGGCGTGGCTATAGCCTGCCGGGCCTGTCCGAAACCATGCGAGTAGACTTCCGGAGCCCGCAGACCTTTTTTCTAAGCTGAGTGAGGATCGGTTTGCAGGAATTCATATCTGCGTTTTTTGGCGATTACAACGTGATCAACGGCTATGTGCCGCTGTTCATTTTTCTGCTGGTGGCTTTGGGGTTTGCCGGGGGCACGCTGCTCGTCGCCCTGATCATCCGCCCGAACAAGCCCGACCCCGAAAAGCTCGCGCCCTACGAGTGCGGAATGCCCCCGCTCATGGAGGCGCACGAACGTTTTTCCATTCGTTTTTATCTTCTCGGAATTCTGTTTCTCCTCTTCGACGTGGAGGCGATGTTCCTCTTCCCATGGGCGGTGAAGTACGACGCCCTCGGCCTCTTCGGTTTCATCGAGATGATGTTGTTTATCGCGATTCTGCTCGTCGGCTATTTTTATGCCTGGCGGAAGGGAGCGCTGGAATGGGCTTAATCGACGGAAAGCTGGGCGACAACTTTATCACCACTAGATTCGACAGCCTGGTGGCCTGGGCCCGTAAAAGCTCGCTTTGGCCGATGACTTTCGGGTTGGCTTGTTGCGCCATCGAGATGATGGCCTCGGGCGCCGCGCGGTACGACTTCGACCGCTTCGGGGTCATTTTCCGGGCGACGCCCCGGCAGTCCGACGTTATCATCATCGCCGGGACCGTCACCCATAAAATGGCCGATGCGATCGTTCGGGTTTATAACCAGATGCCCGAGCCCAGGTGGGTCATTTCGATGGGGAATTGTTCGACCTGCGGCGGACCGTATGCGAACTATGCCGTTGTTCAAGGGGTGGACGAGATCATCCCCGTCGATGTGTATGTGCCGGGATGCCCCCCCCGCCCGGAAGCCCTGATGTGGGGCGTCATGCAGCTACAGAAAAAGATCGAGCAGGAAAGGTTCGTCCGCAAGAGTAAGTCGGCGGCGTAGACTCCCAAAAATGGCAGACGAAGTCGGAACCGAGGAAGCGAACGGGGAAACTCCTGAGGAGGCCGAAGCGCCGAAAACCCCTCCGGGGAAGGCGCTCAGGGAATTGGTCGATGGGGAGTTTCCGGGAGCGATCCTCGAGCAAACGGCATACGAGGACCGCGAGGACGAGGTGACGTTTGTCCTCAAGGACGACGCCCTGGTGAGGGTGGCGACCTATCTGCGCGATCATCCGGCCGCGAGTTTCAAGATACTGACGGATCTGACCGCCGCGCATTATCCCGGCGAGGAAACGCCGTTCCAGGTCGTCTATCAGCTGGTCAGCGTCGATCACGGCCGCTTGCTTCGCCTGAAGGTGAAGGTCAGGGAGGACCAAGAGGTCCCCACCGTGTCGGAGGTTTGGTCCAGCGCGAACTGGATGGAGCGGGAGGTCTACGATTTGTTCGGCGTCCGCTTCAAGGACCACCCGGATCTTAGGCGTATTTTTCTTCCCGACGATTGGGGAAGTTATCCTTTCAGGAAGGACTATCCTCTCGAGGGCCGGGGGGAGCGCGTATACTCGAAACCCACGCGCAAGGAAATCGGCGACTAGGTCCTTCGCCGCCCGGCGGCGTGGCTTTTATTTGAGTTGAACCGGGAGATACCTTGATGCTCGGAGCGGAAACCTCGTCCCGGATTGAGCGGTCCAGCACCGTCCCCGGCACCGAGGAACTCGTCATCAACATGGGGCCCCAGCACCCCAGCACGCACGGGGTGCTCCGGATTATCCTCAAGCTCGACGGCGAGACGGTCAAGGACGTCGATTGCGATATCGGCTACCTCCACCGGGGCACCGAGAAGATCGGAGAGAACATCACATACACGATGTTCATTCCCTATACGGACCGGCTCGATTACATCGCCGCCCCCTCGTGCAATCTGGCCTGGGTCCAGGCGGTTGAATCGTTCTTCGACTGGGAGATTCCGGGCCGCGCTCTTTTCATCCGCTCTATCGTGGCCGAGCTTTCGCGGATCGCTAGCCATCTTCTCTGGCTGGCCACCCACGCGCTCGACATTGGCGCGATGACGGTTTTTCTGTGGTGTTTCCGGGAGCGGGAGATGGTTCTCGATTTGTTCGAGAGGGCCTTCGGAGCGCGGCTCACCGTGAACGCCTTCCGCCTCGGCGGGCTTTATCAGGACGTTCCTCAGGAATTTCTCGACGACGCCCGGAAGTTCATCGAACTTTTCCCGGACCGGGTGGACGACTACGAGACGCTGCTGACCGAGAACCGCATCTGGCTCCAGCGCACGCGAGGGGTCGGCGTCATTTCGGCCGAGGACGCCCTCGACTACGGTCTTACGGGGCCGATCCTCCGCGCGTCGGGGGTGAAGTGGGACCTCCGCCGGGCGAAGCCCTACGCCGCCTANCCGTATGTGAATTTCACGATACCCGTCGGNGAGAANGGCGANGTCTACGATCGNTATCTGGTGCGGCTCGTNGAGATGCGCGAGAGCGCGAGCNTCATCGGGCAGTGCCTCGNNATGCTCCCGGGNGGGCCGNTGAGCTGCAAGACCCCTCGGACGATTAANCCNCCGGCGGGCGAAATTTATCACGGCACCGAAAATCCGAAGGGGGAATTCGGATTTTACATCGTGAGCGACGGGACGGAGACGCCCTACCGGGTCCGCATCCGCCCGCCCTCGTTCATCAACCTCGCCGGCCTGAAAAAGCTGTGCGTGGGCGAGCTTTTAGCGGACGTTATCGCGATCATCGGCAGCATCGATATCGTCTTGGGCGAGTGTGACCGCTAGCGCGCGCCGAAAAGGATTCTTGACCGGAAATGATTGCTGAACTAATCGCCGCTTTTTTGAAAATCGTTCTCGTGCTCGGGACCATCTCTCTCGTGGTGGCTTACCTGACCTATCTCGAGCGCAAGATCATCGGGCATATCCAGATGCGCATGGGGCCGATGCGAGTCGGCTGGCACGGGCTGCTCCAGCCCATCGCCGATGGGCTCAAGCTCTTCCTCAAAGAAGACATCATCCCCTCGAAGGCGGACAAGATCGTATTCGTCATCGCGCCGATCATGGTGCTGGTGCCCGCGTTCGTGGTCTATTCCGTGCTGCCGTTCGATGAGAATTTCTATATCACCCAGGTTAACGTGGGCCTCTTTCTCGTCCTGGCGGTGAGCTCGCTGGGCGTTTTCGGCATCGTCATGGCGGGCTGGGCCTCCAACAGCAAATACAGCCTCCTGGGGGCGTTTCGCAGCGCCGCTCAGATGCTGAGCTACGAAATTTTCCTGGGCTTCTCTCTCATCGGGCCGCTCATGCTGGCCGGCTCGCTCAACTTCCAGAACATCGTTAAAGCCCAGTCGGACGTTTGGTTTGTCTTCTATCAGCCTCTCGCGTTCATCGTGTTTTTCATCGCGGCGCTCGCCGAGACGAACCGAATTCCTTTTGACCTGCCCGAGGCCGAGACGGAGCTGGTGGCCGGGTTCCACACCGAGTACAGCGGGATGAAGTTCGCTTTCTTCTTCTTGGCCGAGTATGCCAACATCATGGCGGTATCCACCGTCTGCATCGCCGTTTTCTTCGGAGGCTGGGGCGGGATCGATGCGATACCTCTGCCGGGCATCGTCTGGTACCTGTTAAAGATGGCGGTCCTGATTTTCGTGTTTATCTGGATACGGGCGACGCTGCCCCGCTACCGCTACGACCAGTTGATGCGGGTGGGGTGGAAGTTCATGTTCCCGCTCGCGATTTTGAATATATTTGTCACTGGATTGGTGAAGTTCCTGTTTCTCTAACGGCGAGAGGCATCGGTTTTGGAACTGCTTTTCTTTTATTTATTCGCGGCCGGAATCATCGGGGCCTCGCTCCTGGTGGTGACCCGCTCGAACGTCATTCACGCGGCTCTGCTGCTGGTGCTCACGTTCTTTTTCATGTCCGGGGTGTTTGTCCTGGCCGGGGCCGAGTTCCTGGCGGTGGTGCAGGTCCTGCTCTACGCCGGCGGAATCATGGTGCTCTACCTTTTCTCGATCATGTTGATGAACGCTGAGGTCTCCGTGCGGCTCAGGCAGTTTCACCGCCAGAGCTTTTTCACGATCGTCGTCTCGCTGATTCTGGCGGCGGAGATTTGGTGGAAGGTTCTGGGCGGGGGGGCCGCATATCCGGCCTTCAAGGGTTTTTCGTGGACGCTGGGGACGACGCCCGGAAACGTCGAGGCGCTCGGATCGATTCTTTACACGAAGTACCTGTTTCCGTTCGAGGTGGCTTCGATTTTACTGCTGGCGGCCATGATCGGCGCTATCGTTCTCGCCAAACGGACGATAGACCGCTAGGGCCCCGGGAGGAGACAACGGGATGGTTCCTCTTTCTCATTATCTGGCGCTGGGCGCGGTCGTGTTCGTGATCGGGGCCGCGGGCGTCCTGATGCGGCGGAACGCCATCATCATCCTGATGAGCATCGAATTGATGTTGAACGCCGTGAACATCACTCTCGTCGGCTTCTCGCGCCAGTGGGGGGACCTGACGGGCCAGGTGCTCGCCATCTTCGTCATCACGGTTGCGGCGGCGGAGGCGGCCGTGGGCCTGGCCATCCTGATCTCCTTGAACCGAGACCGGTCGGTCCTCAACGTGGACGAAGTGAACCTTTTGAAGTGGTAGGGAACGAATGATCAAACTCGCGTGGCTCATACCGTTGTTCCCGGCGCTCGGCGTCGTCATCAACGGCTTCTTCGGCTCCCGCTACACCCGGGACAAGGCGGGGCACATCGCCGCCCTGATGGCGGGTCTCTCGTTCCTGGTCGTCCTCGGAATCGCCTTCGAGATGATCTTCGGAAGCGGCGGCAAGCACACGATCCACCTCTGGGACTGGATCTCGGCGGGCAAGTTCTCGGTTTCCGTCGCCTTTTTGATCGATCCGCTAAGCACCATCATGCTCCTCGTCGTGTCGGGCGTGGGTTTCCTCGTCCATGTCTATTCTGTCGGCTACCTCCACGGCGACCCGGGTTATCCTCGGTTTTTCACCTACCTGAACCTGTTCATGCTCTCGATGTTCCTCCTCGTCCTCGGGGACAACTACTTGCTCATGTTCGTCGGGTGGGAGGGCGTCGGACTCTGCAGCTACCTCCTGATCGGTTTCTGGTACGAAAAGCAGTCGGCCTCGGACGCCGGGAAAAAGGCCTTTATCGTCAACCGGATCGGCGACGCCGGCTTTTTGCTCGGCATGTTCATGATCTGGGTTCTAACCGGCAGCCTGACCTATTTGGAAGTGTTTCATGTGGCCCCGAACATCACGGAGGCCGGGGCCACGGCCATCGGCCTTTTGCTCTTCATCGGGGCCGCCGGCAAGAGCGCGCAGATTCCGCTCTACGTATGGCTTCCCGACGCGATGGAAGGCCCCACGCCCGTCAGCGCGCTGATCCACGCGGCGACGATGGTGACGGCCGGAGTTTACATGGTCGCGCGGACGAGCCCGATTTATGTGATGGGCCCCGGCGCCCTCGAGGTCATCGCCCTCGTCGGCGCGGTCACGGCGATTTTCGCTGCCTCGATCGGGCTGGTTCAAAACGACATCAAGCGCGTCCTGGCCTACAGCACGGTGAGCCAGCTCGGGTTCATGTTCATGGCGCTGGGGGTGGGCGCGTTCGGGGCCGGTATTTTCCACCTGATGACCCATGCCTTCTTTAAAGGTCTCCTGTTTCTGGGGAGCGGGAGCGTCATCCACGCCCTCCACCACGCCCCGGAGGATCAGCAACAGGACATGCGCTACATGGGCGGATTGAGATCGAAGATGCCCATTACCTACTGGACGTTTGTGATCGGCGCGGTGGCGATCGCCGGAGTTCCGCCCTTGGCGGGCTTTTGGAGCAAGGACGAGATTTTAGCCAACGCCTTCTTCACCGGACATCACTTTGTCTGGGTCCTGGGCTCCGTGGCGGCGTTAATGACGGCGTTTTATATGTTCCGCCTGATATTCATGACCTTCCACGGCGAGATGCGGGTGGACCACCACGCCAGAGAGTATATTCACGAGTCCCCCTATTCGATGACGGTGCCACTGATGATCCTGGCGGTCTTGAGCGTTGTCGGGGGGATTATTCCGGGCTTCCCGCCAGAGGGCGGCTGGATTCACACCTTCCTCGCTCCCTCGCTGGCCAAGGGCAGCGCCGGGGGGCATGCGGCGAATGAGGCGGTCCAGTTTGTCCGTGTGTCGGCCAAGAGTGGCGGCGGTCACGGCGGCCCGGCGGCGGTGATTCTCATCATCCTGGCGATTGCCATCGCCGTGGGCGGAATCGCCCTGGCCTGGTTCATGTACCTGAAGAATACGGCGGTGCCGGACGGCCTGGCCTCCCGCTTCCCGGGCCTTCACAGGCTCTTGCTCAACAAGTACTACATCGACGAGATTTATCAGGCCTGTATCGTCAAGCCGATCTACCGCTTGATGGGTAGCCTTTGGTCTTTCGACGCGAATGTCGTGGACGGCTCGGTGAACGGCAGCAGCCTCATCACGCTCGTGTCGAGCCGCTTTTCGGGCATATTCGATTTGAAGACGGTGGACGGCGCTGTAAACGGCGTCGCCTCCGTGACGAAGTTTTTTTCTCAGGTTTTCAAGTTCATACAATCGGGCATGGTGCAAAATTATCTTTTCGTGATGCTTCTCGGTGTTTTCATGATGCTGAGCGCATACTTGTTCCGGTAGGCGTCTCTGGGACCAGGAGAGTCAGATGGAGAATTATCTGCTTACACTGATCACCTTTATTCCCCTTGCGGGGGCGGTGATCGTCATGCTCTTTTTCAAAAAGGAGCAGACGGTAGCCATCAAGAGTTTCGCCACGGCGGTGACGATCGTGGACTTCCTTCTTTCGATTCCGCTCTGGACCCGATTCGACACCTCCGAGGCGGGCTTTCAGTTCGTCCAGAAGGTGAGTTGGATCCCGACCATCGGGGTGAGCTATTTCGTGGGGGTGGACGGAATCAGCGTCCTGCTCGTCCTGCTCACGACGATCACCATGATCGTCTCCACGGTTTGCTCGTTCTCGGCCATCGTCGATCGGGAGAAGGAATACTACGTCTGCCTCCTGTTAATGTCGACCGGAATGCTCGGAACCTTCATGGCCGTCGATATATTCCTGTTCTACGTTTTCTTCGAGATCACGCTGGTCCCAATGTACTTCCTGATCGGAATCTGGGGCGGGTCGAGAAAGCTCTACGCGGCGATCAAATTCTTCCTCTACACCCTGTTCGGCAGCGTGCTCATGTTGCTGGGGATCCTGGCGCTCTATTTCGTGAACCTCAAGCTCGGAACCGGAACCCCCACTTTCGATCTGACCGAGCTATATGCGGTCGGCCCAAAAATCCCTATCGGCCTTCAGAGCTGGATCTTCCTGGCCTTCTTCGTCGGATTCGCCATCAAGGTGCCGATGTTCCCGTTCCACACCTGGCTCCCCGACGCCCATGTCGAGGCGCCGACGGCGGGAAGCGTCATCCTGGCGGGAATTCTCCTGAAGATGGGGACCTACGGCTTTGTCCGCTTCGTGCTTCCGCTGCTTCCCCAGGCCAGCCAGTTGTTCGTGCCCTTCATGGTCCTGTTGTCGATTATCGGGATCATCTACGGCGCCCTGGTGGCCATGGCCCAGACCGATGTGAAAAAACTGGTGGCCTACTCTTCGGTGAGCCATCTGGGGTTTGTCATGTTGGGCGTCTTCGCCCTTAACCAGCAGGGTGTCCTCGGCGGCCAGCTTCAGATGATCAACCACGGCATCAGCACGGGGGCGCTCTTCCTCCTGGTGGGAATCATCTATGAGCGCCGCCACACGCGCCAGATATCGGATTTCGGCGGTCTCTCGACCCAGGTGCCCATTTACTCGACGATCTTCGCCGTCACGATGCTGAGCAGCATCGGCCTGCCCGGATTGAACGGCTTTGTGGGCGAGTTCCTGATTCTCGTCGGCGCCTTCAAGGCGAGCTATGTGTATGCCGCCTTCGCCGTAATCGGAATTGTTCTCGGCGCGGCCTATATGCTCTGGCTGTTCCAGAGAATGTTCTTTGGAACCCTCGACAACCCGGAGAATCAAAAGCTGACGGACTGCAACACCCGGGAGATTCTCTATCTGCTTCCCATGGTGGTGTTGATGTTCTGGATCGGTCTCTATCCCCGGCCCTTCCTCGCCCGGATGGAGGTCAGCGTCGGCAAGGTCGTGAAAATGGTCAACGTGGCCGCGGCGCCCCAAAACAACAAGGCTGCGTCGCTTCCGGTGGAACTGCGATCCAGGTTGAAGGCGAAAAATTTTTAGGGCCCGGCCCATGAACTCGCTCTATGAATAGGATCTGATCCGATGCCGCTTGTGATTCCCGACATATCGCTCTCCATCGCCGCTCCCGAGGTGGGGCTTGCGATCTTGATCTGCGTCGTGGTGGTCGCCGACCTTTTCACCTCTATGGAAAACAAGGCGGGGATGGGAATCCTGAGCCTAGCAGGGGTGGCGATCCTGGGGTTGATCGTGTTGTTTCAGTGGGGCGGGGGAGTCCGGACCACGTTCAGCGGGTTCTACATCGCGGATAATTTTAGCTCCTTCGTTAAGATGGTCGTCGTTGTAACCACGGCGTTCACGATTCTCCTCTCTCTCCAATACGCCAAAATGGAGAAGATCAACTACGGCGAGTTTTACGTGATGATCCTCTTCGCCGTGTTCGGAATGCTGGTGATGGCCTCGGGCAACGATCTCATCTCGATTTATCTCGGCCTCGAAACGATGAGCATCAGCAGTTATGTGCTGGTAAGTTTCATTCGCCATGATCCGCTGAGCCGGGAGGCCGGTCTCAAATATTTCCTGATGGGCGCGTTCACCTCGGGAATATTGCTCTACGGCATCGCGCTGACCTACGGACTTACCGGGGCTACCTCGCTGACGGAAATCGCCAAGGCCCTATCGGGCCTGCAGGGAGCGGCGATCATTGCCGATCCGGTAATGGTTTTCTCGCTGATATTGTTCGTGGCCGGTTTCGGTTTCAAGCTGGCGCTCGTTCCTTTTCATATGTGGCTGCCCGACGCCTATACGGGCGCGCCGACATCCATCACGGCGTTTATGTCGGTGGCGGTGAAGATGGCCACCTTGGCCGCGGTCATTCGCGTATTTTTTATCGCGTTCCCGGCGCTCGCCGGAAAATGGAACCTCCTGCTCTGGCTCCTGACGGTGTTCACGATGGTTTGGGGCAACGTCGCAGCAATCGCCCAGACCAACCTCAAGCGGATGCTCGCCTACTCGAGCATCGCCCATGCGGGCTATATCATGTTGGGGATCGTGACCACCACGAAGATCGTCGGCGGGAAGGTGGTTTTCACGCCGGATGGAATCAGCGCGGTACTTTTCTATCTGGTGGCCTATATGGTCACGAACCTTGGCGCTTTCGGGATGCTCATCTACCTGTGCCGGGAGGATTTCCGGGGAGACAACATCGAGGACTGGCGGGGAATCGGCCAGGACCATCCCTGGGCCGGCATGGCCTTTGTCGTCTTTTTCCTCTCGCTGGGCGGTTTTCCACCGACCGCCGGGTTTGTCGGCAAGCTTTTTCTCTTCGGCACCGCGATCCAGAACGAGTATTACTGGCTGGCGGTGATCGGAATCCTAGCGAGCGCCGTCTCCATCTACTATTATTTCCGCGTGGTGATGGTGATGTATATGGAGCCCCGCGGCGAAAGCCAGCCGGCGATTGAATTCTCAAAAGCTCCTTCCATTTTTGTCGCGCTGTTGGTCCTGGTGCTGGCGACCATTTACCTGGGTCTGTTCCCCGGGAGCATCATCGCGGCCGCCAAGAGTTCCGTGGCCGGGCTCCTCTAGCCAGGGCGGGGATTTCTTCCCCCCTCCCTTTCTCCGGAAACCCTTCTGACCGTCAGTTTTCCCCCAAATGCGCCATTATTCCGGGCTCAATCCGCCATCAGTCGCAATTCGGAACCCCGGAAAGGCTGTATGGTTCGGGATGGATGATTTTGCATCATTCGATATGCTTTCTGAGACGTTTTTGCACGCCCCGGGCCAGATGATTTTGTCATAATGTCAGGGGTAGGTTTTTTTTCCGATTTTTCGTTGATATATCGTCAATACTCAGTCGCATCTCCAAAATTTTTAGAATTGCCGGACTAGGCCGGTAGTTATATAAGCCATTGTTTTTACTTTTGGTACAATTTATGGCCGAATTCGCTAATCAGTTTAATATTTTGGCATGTGATGTGCATTAAGAATAGGTGTTACTTCATATCTCCTGATGACGATAAGTGGACTGGAAGGAAATTTCTGGCTTCTCAGGAGAGTTTAGAAGGAGACGCTAAAAAAACCCACTAAGACTCCTGATGATGAGGAGTCATTCTCCCCGGTGGCCGGACGAAGGGTTCCCCTAGGCCGGTGCACTGAACCCCCACCTAATAAATCTTTCCGGCGAAAGCCGGATGGGTTTCCTGCCGAGTGAGGGGCACGTCTTAAAAGACGTGCCCCCTTTTCGTTTATGGAGAGGAAACAAGCCGCTGCAGGGCGGCGTCATTCAGCGGATCAAGCCCCTGATAATCGGGATCGCCTCGGTGAGGCGGCCAACCCTGTAGTCGCAGCGCGGGCCGGGGCGCTCGGAGAGGTGAATAGTCGTCATCCCTGCCTCGCCCCCCGCGATCATATCGAGCCGTCCGTCACCGATGAAGATGCAGCTCGCTGGCGGCACGCCGATGGCCTCCGCCCCGAGAAGGACGTGGCGCGGGTCCGGCTTCCAAATGCCGATATCGCGCGTGATGACGATCTCGAATGAAAGCTGAATCCGATCGAGCATGACCGAGACATGGCGCATGGCGTTGTTGGTGACGATTCCGTGGGGCAGGCCGATCCCGAGAAGAAAGTCCATGAACTCGTGCACCCCCTCATTGGGCTCCGCCCGGCGGGCGGCGTCGGTCTCGTGTCGCTCGAGAATCTCGGCGACCTCCCGGGCGCGATCAGGCGGCGCGGTTCCGAGATACTCGAGAATCATCGTGTCGTCCTCGAGCGCCATCTCGGTTTTCATCACCTCCCAATTGAACGCGGGCTTGGTGAGGGTCCCGTCGAAATCGAGAAGAATTCCCATCCGGGAAGATGTCATCGAATGCGGCTCCTCCGCCTTGCGCAACGGGCGTACTCAGAAAACGGACCAGCGATCAGGCCCTCGCTCTCCTCGATTCTCCGGAGAGGGCGAAGCCACTTCCTCCAAGGAGACACGAAGACAAAAAATCGCTCACTGTTCCGGACATTCAATAGGGATATTTGTTAAGATCACTATATCACGAGAGACTCGAAATGCTTCATAAGGCGGAGTCTGCGTTCGAATCGGCGTCCCTGGATGAATTAAATTCCGGCATTCGAGGAGATTTTCATGGATTACGCATTCGATCATGTTCACATCATCTGCCGGGACCTGGCGGCGATGGCGCTATATTTCAAGGAGGTGTTCGGGGCGGAGGAAATCTACCGGGAGGATAATTTCCACGGTGCGCCCAATGCCGTGATGCGCCTCGGCAGCGCCCGGTTTTTTCTGAGGGGGGTCCGCCCCGGTGAGGCGCCCGCCCCGGGCGCGGCGGACTCGGTGATGGGGCTCGATCATTTCTCCCTCGCCGTTGACGACGTGACCGCCGCCTCGGCAGAGCTCAAGGGCCGGGGTGCCACGTTCATTCGCGACCCGGCACCAAGCGGCATGGGCGGGCGTACCACAGCCTTTATCAGGGGGCCCGAGGATATTCGAATCGAACTCAGCGAGCGCTCGGGCGAAACCTATGCGGGGTAATTTTCGTCCTTAGA